>CABUUK010000086.1 GCA_902494765.1 uncultured Collinsella sp. | reverse complement strand
GGCGGTCGGCCCCATGCCGTCCTCCGTCGCCAGGAGGAAGAGCTCGACCTTCTCCCTGCTGTACATGCGAACCTCCAGTCCGGACCGCTTCACGGTCCAACTTTCTGTCCGCACCCCCATTTACGGCTTTAACCGCATAAACAGTCCCTATTTCACCGCAACTTATGAGAAGGGGTTGTGTGGCTATAAGGCCCCGTCCCAAATGAGCTACTTTTTGATGCTGGCGATGAGGGCGTTGGCTTTGGTGGCGATGACGTTGTTGATGTCGGTCTGCAGCTCCTCGTAGGCCGCTATGGCTCGCTCGCCGGCGGGGGTGAGGGTGGATCCGCGGGCTCCGTCGCGCTCGATGAGCTTGCAGCCCAGCTGTCCTTCGGCCTCGTTCACAATGCGCCAGGCCTTGGAGTACGCCATGCCCATGCTCTTGGCGGCGCGGTTGAGCGAGTGCTCGCGGGCGATGCCCTGCAGCAGCAAGACGCAGCCGTGGCCGAACACGCCCGGCAGATCTTTGTCGCACGCTTGAATGACCAACTTTGCCGTCGTCTTGTACTCCATGTGCTCCACGTCTTCCCGCTAAAGTGTTTGCTGGGCAAACGCAAAGCCTGCGTCAAACCCTCGTGTGCTCTTCTTAAAACATGCATTGTAGCAGTCAAAGTGCGTTAAGATACTTCCCCAGTATTGGGTGCCCAAGGTTGGGCTGGGTCCTACGAGGCCTGCAGCCGACCGGTCGCATGGAAAAAGGAGAAACATGGCTACGTTCTTTCCCGGTGAGTCCCACACGTTTTCGGAGTATCTGCTGGTCCCTGGTTACTCGTCCTCGCAGTGCATCCCCAACAACGTCTCTCTTAAGACGCCGCTAACCCGCTTTAAGCGCGGTGAGAAGCCGGCAATCACCCTGAACATCCCCATGGTTTCCGCCATCATGCAGTCCGTCTCGGGCGTCGATATGGGTGTCGCGCTCGCTACCGAGGGTGGCCTGTCCTTCATTTACGGTTCCCAGAGCGCCGAGTCCGAGGCCGCTATGGTCAAGGCCGTCAAGGATCACAAGGCCGGTTTCGTTCAGTCCGATTCCACGCTGACCCCCGACATGACCATGGAGCAGGTCATTGAGCTCAAGGAGAAGACCGGTCACTCCACCATGCCGGTTACCGACGACGGCACTCCCAAGGGTAAGCTCCTGGGCATCGTCACCAGCCGTGACTATCGCCCCAGCCGCGATGACCACCAGACGAAGGTCTCCGAGTTCATGACCCCGCGTGAGCAGCTCATCGTGGGCGACAAGAACATCAGCCTCAAGGTTGCCAACGACGTCATCTGGGACAACAAGCTCAACGCCCTGCCCATCGTCGACGACAACGATCACCTCATGGGCATCGTCTTCCGCAAGGACTACGACAGCCACAAGACCAACCCCAACGAGCTGCTCGATAACGACAAGCGCTACATGGTCGGCGCCGGTATCAACACCCGCGACTATGCCGAGCGCGTGCCGCTGCTCATCGAGGCCGGCGCCGATGTCCTGTGCATCGACTCCTCCGAGGGCTTCAGCGAGTGGCAGAAGCGCACCATCGAGTGGATTCGCGCCAACTACGGCGAGGACGTCAAGGTCGGTGCCGGCAACGTCGTCGACGCCGAGGGCTTCCGCTTCCTGGCCGACTGCGGTGCCGACTTCATCAAGGTCGGTATCGGCGGCG
>CABUUK010000085.1 GCA_902494765.1 uncultured Collinsella sp. | reverse complement strand
TCGGGCGGCAGGTTGAGGAGCTCGTCGCCGGGACGGTGCAGGCAGACCTTCCTGAGCTTGCCGATCTCGGAAGGCACGTGCAGACCTTTCGTCATGGCCTCCTACCTTTCTTTCGGGCCCTTGTCAGGGCCGATTCGTTAGCGCCCCTCCGTGTGAGGCGTTATTGCTGACGACATATTTATATCCAAAATCAGCCCATACTTCCACCTTGCCCCCGAACGGTTTTTTATAGGGGGTGAACGGCATACACATATACTTCACGCATGGCACACTTCATCTTAATAAAGCGTATTTACGTGCTTAAACGCGTTTTCAATCCTAAAATCAAATGGAACTTAACTTTGTTAAACCATCCTCAAATTGCATATTTCCACTAAAGCTATGAATAGAATTAGCGGTTCATACCGCGTCTCAACCATTTTCATTTTTATTCAGAAAAAAGTTTGTCCTATTCATTTCTGGTAAATAAATTACCGTTTACCAGACGCTTGATACCGTTCACCGGAAACTCAGTATAAGGCCCAGCGGATACCGGCTCGCTTTACGGCCCCATTTGTAACAACTTGACTTCTCGGTATAGAAAAACGGACCCGCTTCACTAGGGAAACGGGTCCGTTTTCGATTATCTTCGGCCAATTTAGATAACGCCCTCGAAGATCATCGGAATCCTAGCGATCAAACTCCGCCAGCGCCTCGCCCAAAAGCCTCAGGCCCTCGCGCAGAACGTCCTCGCTCGCGCAGTAGCCCAGGCGTGCGCCACAGGGAAGCTCAAAGCGGCTGCCGGGTACCAGCAGCACTCCCCTCTCGGACAGCAGGCGCTTGCAGAACTCCTCGTCGTCCTCGGGAATATCCAGCTGGATAAACGAGGTAGACACGCCCTGTGGGGCCGTCCAGGAAACGCGATGCTGCGTATCGATCCAAGCCTGCGCGATATCGCGGTTGCCAAACACGATCTTGCGATTGCGCTCGAAGATCTTGTCCTTGTGCTCAAGCACATAGGTCGCCAAGGCGTCGTTGAACACACCGCCGCAGATCATGGTGTAATCGCGATAGGTACGGATGCGGTTGGACACCTCTTCGTCGGCCACGACCCAGCCCACGCGGGCCGCAGGCGTCGAATAGGTCTTCGACAACGAGTTGGTGACAATGGCCCTCTCGTACACGTCGACCATCGACATAAAGGCCTCGGTGTTCTCAAGCGGCAGGTACACCTCGTCGCACAGCACATAGGCGCCCACCGAGCGGGCGATCTCGGCAATCTGGCCGAGCATATCGGCATCGAGCACCGTGCCGATGGGGTTCGATGCGTTGTTGATGCAGATGAGCTTCGTGTTGGGACGAACGAGGCGCTTGAGCTGTTCGATATCGGGTTTCCATCCGAGCCCCTCGCGAAGCTCCCAATACTCGACCTCGGCGCCGAGCGTACGTGGGATCTCATAGAGCGGCGCATAGGTAGGCCACTCGGCGATAACGTGGTCGCCGGGCTCGACCACGGCCATGATGGCGTTGAGGTTCGCACCCGTGCAGCCATTGGTCTGCAGAATGTGGTCGGGATTGACCTCGCGACGATACAGCTTGGCAACCTCGGCCTTAAACTCCGGCGAGCCCTCGATCCAGCCGTAGTTCATCTTCTCGCGGTCCAGGCGCTCGTAGAACGTGGCGCCGTCCTGCTCATCGAGCGCGCGCAGCTCGCCCATGGTGAGCGACGAGATCGTCGACTGGGCGATGTCCCACGTGGCACTCTTCTCCCAAACGTTGAGCCATTCCTCAACGCCAATCGTCTTGATGTCCATGGCCAAGCTCCTTACAAAAGCAGTCATCCAATCGTGTTGACGTTCCTCATACAAGAATGGGGCGGCGCGAAAACCCGCACCGCCCCAATGGGAGACATCTATTGGCAGCTAGATGTATGTATTAAGACCTATACGGGTCCTTGAAGACCTTAGAGGTCCTCGCGCCAGAAGGGCATGCTCATGCAGCGCGGGCCGCCGCGGCCGCGGGAGAGCTCGGCGGAGGGCACGACGAGAAGGTCCAGGCCCTCCTTGTACAGCACGTCGTTG
>CABUUK010000084.1 GCA_902494765.1 uncultured Collinsella sp. | reverse complement strand
GCAGGCCGCGCCAGACGGCGACATTGCCCTGGTAGGTACCCAGGTAGTACGAGCCGGTGACACCCGTGTAGGCCCAGATGCCAGCTGCCAGCACAAAGACGAGGGCCAGGATGGCGGCGATAGTAACGTTGCGGCGACGCACGCGTTGCGCCTCGCGCATGACGCCATCGTCAACCAGGTCAACGACTACTACGGTCACGTTGTCGTGGCCGCCGGCGGCAAGCGCCGCGTCCACTAGGTTGTCGACGCAGATTTGCGCGGTTGAGGACTGCGTGGCGATGTTCTCGATATCGCTATCGGGAATCATGCTCGAGAGGCCGTCGGAGCACAGGACCAGGCGGTCGCCTTCCTCGATATGCAGAGTGAAGTGGTCGGCATACATGGCGGGGTCCGAGCCCAGCGCGCGGGTGATGACCGAACGGTTGGGGTGGACGCGAGCCTCGTCTGCCGTGATCTCGCCGGCGTCCACGAGCTCCTCCACGTAGGAGTGGTCGCGGGTCACGCGGATGAGCGTGCCCTCGTGGAGCAGATAGGCGCGAGAGTCGCCCACGTGGGCGATGGCGAGCGTGTCGTTTTCGATGTAGGCGCAGGTGGCTGTGCAGCCCATGCCGGGCTTGCCCAGGCCGTTCAGGGCCGCCTCGATTACGGCGGCGTTGGCAGCCTCGACGGCTGCGGCCAGGCGTGCTGCGTCGGCGGACTGTGGGGCCGTCTTGGCAATAGTCTCGACGGCGATAGAAGAGGCTACCTCGCCGGCAGCGTGACCACCCATGCCGTCGCATACGCAAAAGAGCGGCGACTGCACCAGGTAGGAATCCTCATTGTGCGGGCGCACGCAGCCAACGTCGGAGCGGGCGCCCCACATGAGTTGCGTGGTGGTGCCGGCATCATAGGTCGAGTCGGTCTCGATGCGCTCCTCGGTTAGGGGTTCAAAGCTCATGGTCGAGCCGGGGTCTTTGAGCTTGGCCTCAACGGCGGCAACGTCGATTTCGGCTGTGTCACCGGGAGAGACGGTGTCGGTCTCGGCGTTTGATTCGGAATCACCGGTGTCCGGGGAGTCGGGCTCCTCGGACACGCGGGCGGTCGACTCGTCGTCTTGCGGGCTGACGTCTATAGGCTCGGGCGCCGGCGTAGACGCGGGCGTAACCTCGGATGCCGGGGCTATGGGAAACGCCGGCGCGGCGGGCTCGGGTGCTGCAAACACCGCAGCGCTCTCGTTGATTGCCGCGGCGACGGGCTCTGCAAAGTGAGCCGGCGCCGGGGTTGCTTCGGGCGCTGTGGGCTGTTCCGCAGCATGTGCACCGATGGGCGCCGCTACGGCATCCTCTTCGTCCTCGTTATCGGCGAGATCCGAAATATCATGCGTTACATGCGAAAGAGGCAGGGAGAACACGGTGTCCTCGGGTTCCACGGGTGCGGAGCCCGCCGGAGCGGCGTGGGCCGGCACGGCTGCGGCGGCAGCCGGTGCCTCGGTCATAGTTGCGGACTTGTTCTCCTCGTCGATCATCGACGGTTCACCTTCATGACCACATCGCCAATCTGGACTTCGTCGCCCTCACGCAGCGTCGCGGGCTCCACGAGCTGGCGGCCGTTGACGAGCGTGCCGTTAAGCGAGTTGAGGTCCTCGATGATGAGCGCCGGGCCCTGCAGCGAAAAGCGCGCATGCGAGGCCGAGACAAACGGCTCGTTGATGCAGATGTCCGAAGACGGCGAGCGGCCGACGATGACGGGGCCGAGCATGTCTACGTGGATGCCGCGGATACCGCGCGGACCCTTGTCCACATCAATCGTCCAAATAGCCGAGTCGCGGCGCTGCCCGCGCACAAGTCCCACGCCGGTCTTCATGACGGCGAACAGGAAGATATAGAGCAGGGCGACCAGGACGATGCGGCCTGCAAAAAGGACGATATCGATGTTCATAAGCGACTATCCCCTAAATTCAAAGGTGCTCAGGCCAAACGTCAGCAGATCGCCGTTGCGCAGCGGGCAGCGCGTAATGCGGCGGTTGTTGACGAGCGTGCCGTTGGTGGAATTGAGGTCCTCGATCGACCAATCCGAGCCCGTAAAGGTGAGCTGGGCGTGGCGACGCGACACGTTGGGGTCGCGCAGGGCAATGTCGGAAACCGAGCGCTCGCGACCGATGGTCACCTGTGCGGAGGTGATGCTATGGCTCTCGCCGCTCACGACGTCGACGAGCTGGGCGAGCGGGCGCTGCGGGGCGCGGGTGCTCGCCATGTTGGAGGCGATGCCGGCTGCGGCGCCTAGGCCCACGGCGGCACCGGTCGCGGCGGCTCCGCCCATGCCGGCAAGCGCGTCGCGCGAGACGGTCTGCGGCACCGGGATAGGAGCGGCGGGG
>CABUUK010000083.1 GCA_902494765.1 uncultured Collinsella sp. | reverse complement strand
CTCATCGCCGATGTGCTCCACGGCGGCAACACCGAGCGCATTCGCCAGATGCATCTGGACGAGGACCGCGGCTACGGTGAGCTGTCGAGCGAATCGGTCGGGCGCATCAAGGACATCATCGGCCAGCTGTGCGGCCGCGGTTATCTGGCCACCTCGCAGGGGCAGTACCCGGTCGTGGGGCTGGGTCCGCGTGCCGTCGAGGTCGAGGATGAGGCGTTTGCCTTTACCGTTAAGCGTCGCGCGTCCAAGCGCAAGGCCTCGGCCCGCGCCCGCCGCGCCGTCGATCTGCTGCGCGAGGAGGCCGAGCTGGATCAGCGCCCACGCGTGGGCGACGATGCCGAGTTGTTCGAGCGCCTGCGTGCCCTGCGCAAGGAGATCTCGACCGAGCTGGAGATGGCGCCGTATATGGTCTTTTCCGACAAGGCCCTGCGCGGTCTGTGCCGCCTGCGTCCACAGACGCGCGACGAGCTTATCCAGGTCAACGGCATTGGCGAGAAAAAGGCCGACGCCTTTGGCGAGCAGTTTATGGCGGCGATTGAAGAGTTTGAGTCCGAGCATGCACGGGATGGAGCGTAACGATGGCATTCGACGATAAAACCGAGCGCACTGAGGTATCCGCCGTTCCGCTGTACCAGCAGGTTATGGACGACCTAAAGGGCGAGATCGCGCGTGGCGTGTACGCATCCGGCTCGCGCATTCCTTCCGAGATGGAGCTCGCTAAGTCCTATGGTGTGGGACGCGTCACCGTGCGCCGCGCCATCGAGGAGCTGTCGCGCGCGGGGTATCTCAACCGCCAGCAGGGGAGGGGCACGTTCGTGTGCGCGCCCAAGCTCAAGCGCAAGATTGTCCAGAAGGGTGACGTTCAGAGCTTTTCCGAGGGTTGCGCTGCCAACGACATGGTGGCCGGAGCACGCCTGGTGTCGCGCACGGTGGTTGCGGCGACGCGCGAGGACGCGGCGTTTTTTGGGGTGGAACCCGGCTGCGAGCTCATCGTGGTCGAGCGTGTGCGCACGGCAGACGGCGTGCCCGTCATGCTCGAGAACAACGCCTTTGTGCTGGCTGACCATCCTTATCTGCAGACGCTTGCCGACGAGGACCTCACCGATAACTCAATCTTTGCGCTCGTTGCCGAGCATTCGGGCCGCGCGCCGCTCAAATCCGACCCTTGTACCGTGGAGATTGCGCTTGCCGACGCTCAAGTCGCGCCACTGCTCGAGATCCCGATCGGTGAGCCACTCTTCTGTATGGAGGCGTACTTTACCGATGCGGACGAGCGGCCCTTGCTGCTTGGGCGTCAAAAGATCGTGGGCTCGCGCTACGTGTTCGACATCTAACATCCACAGATAGAACAACATAGAACAAGTTTGGCGAAATGGCTTCACGAGCGTCATCGTGCGTGCTATAAATAGGACAACATAGAACGACAGCAGGTACGATCCGCCGTCGCTCAAAGCCGCCCCACAAGGAGGAACATCAGGATGAACGCACATGATCTGGTTCAGGAAATCATCGAGCGCAAGGGCAAGATTGAGAACGTCTTTTGGATTGCTTGTGGCGGTTCGATGATCGACCTGATGCCGGCCAACGAGCTGCTCAAGCGCGAGGCCACTACGTTTACCTCGACGGTCTACACGGCGCGCGAGTTTTGCCTGATGGCCCCCAAGAGTCTTGGCGAGAAGTCGCTCGTCGTCGCTTGCAGCCACAGCGGCAACACGCAGGAGGTCGTCGACGGTTGCGAGATGGCGTTGGCAGCCGGTGCCGAGGTCGTTGCCCTCACCGACTGCGAGGGCTCCAAGATCGACAACGGCAAGTGGACCACCTGGGTCTATCCGTGGGGCGAGGGCGTGTCACAGGCCGAGGTGCCGCAGGGCATCGGCGCTCTGATCGCCGCCGAGCTGCTCGACCAGCAGGAGGGTTACGAGGCGCTCGCCGACATGTACGCCGGCCTCAAGCAGATGGATGCACTGCTGCCCGCCGCCCGCGAGAAGGTCAACGCCGAGCTGGGCGCCCGCTTTGCCGAGCTCTGCCAGCAGCACAAGTTCTTCTATATCCTGGGCTCCGGCCCCAACTTTAGCCAGACCTACGCCATGGCCATCTGTTCGCTCATGGAGATGCAGTGGCAGCACTGCTGCTATATTCACTCCGGCGAGTACTTCCACGGTCCGTTCGAGGCTACCGAGCCCGGCGTGTTCTACTTTGTGCAGCTCGGATCGGGCGAGTGCCGCCCCATGGAGGAGCGCGCGCTGGCGTTCCTCAACACGCACACCGATACGGTTATGGTGCTCGATGCACTCGAGTACGGCGTGGGCGAGGTGCCCGCCAGCGTGCGTTCGTACCTGGAGCCGATATTCTTCTACAACATGAGCTGCGAGCTGCGCGCCGCCCGCGGAAAGGTGTTCGGCCACAGCCCTGAGATTCGTCGCTACATGGGCATCGAGCAGTACTAGGTAACGGGAAAAGCATTCACCTTCGATTCGCAAGCGAACAGCGTGCGTAAAAAGCGGGCCGCGCCGGTGGGTTTCCGGCGCGGCCCGCTTAG
>CABUUK010000082.1 GCA_902494765.1 uncultured Collinsella sp. | reverse complement strand
TCGATCTGTAACATCTGGGCCGTTAAAAGTGGGCTTGGTGTTACAGATTGAGATTTTCGATTCGGGCGTCTTCTGTTTATCTCGATCTGTAACAGGTAGACCCTTATTTGCCGAGTAGTTGTTACAGATTTAGATAAACGGGAGCTGCTGAACATTTCATCTCGATCTGTAACATCTGAGGTCAAAAACGGCCGCTAGATGTTACAGATTGAGATGGTAAGGGGAAGAGGCCGTAGCGGGTGAGCGCGCCTGCCCCCTATCTTTCAATCACTCATAAAATCTTATATATAGAGACTTAGATTTATGTATAAGATCGCGCAAAGCTGGCAACAATACTTCTCGAACAACGTGAAGCCGCCCCGTAGGGCGGCCGCCCCAAGAGAGGTGATTCCATGAGAATCGATAAGCTAGCAATGACGTCGCGCGAGGCGTTGCAGACCGCCATGAGCACGGCTGCCGACGCGCAGGCCGGCGTGGTGGAGCCGATTCACCTGCTGTCTGCCCTGCTCGGTGCCGGCGAGCGCAATATCTCCGTGATCATCGAGCGCATCGGCGCCGACCCGGCTCAGCTTGCGCGTTCCACGCAGGATGCCATCGACCGCGCGCCCAAGGTTTCGGGCGAGGGTCAGCAGATGGGCCTGTCCAACGAGCTCGTTCGCGTCATCGAAAAGGCCGAGAAGAAGGCCACCAAGATGGGCGACAGCTTTGTGGTGACCGAGCATCTGCTCATGGCACTTGCCGAGGACAAGGGCGAGGCCGGCCGCGTTCTGCGCGATGCCGGCGTCACCAAGGAGCGCATCGAGCAAGTCTACGAGGAGCTGCGCGGCGATGACCGCGTGACGTCTGCCGAGGACAAGACCCAGTTTGAGGCGCTGGAGCAGTACGGTCGCAACATCTGCGACCTCGCCCGCGCCGGCAAGCTCGATCCGGTCATAGGCCGTACCGACGAGATCCGCCGTACCATTCAGGTCCTGTCCCGTCGCACCAAGAACAACCCTGTGCTCATCGGTGAGCCGGGCGTCGGCAAGACGGCCATCGTCGAGGGCATTGCCCAGCGTATCGTGGCCGGCGACGTGCCGAGCACGCTGCGCGACCGCGACCTCATCGAGCTCGACATGAGCGCGCTGGTCGCCGGCGCCAAGTACCGCGGCGAGTTCGAGGACCGCTTGAAGGCCGTGCTCAAGGAAGTGCAAAAGTCCGAAGGCAAGGTCATCCTGTTCATCGATGAGCTCCACACCATCGTGGGCGCGGGTGCCACCGAGGGCTCCATGGACGCCGGCAACATCCTCAAGCCGGCGCTCGCCCGTGGCGACCTGCACGCGATCGGCGCGACCACGCTCGACGAGTACCGCAAGTACATCGAGAAGGACGCGGCGCTCGCCCGTCGTTTCCAGACCGTGATGGTCTCCGAGCCTACCGTCGAGGACACCATCTCGATCCTGCGTGGCCTCAAGGAGAAGTACGAGATCTTCCACGGCGTGCACATCACCGATAGCGCGCTCGTGGCCGCCGCCGACCTCTCCGATCGCTATATCGCCGACCGCTTCCTGCCCGACAAGGCCATCGACCTGGTCGACGAGGCCGCAAGCCGTCTGCGCATGGAGCTCGACAGCATGCCGGTCGAGATCGACGCCACCACGCGTCAGCTCACCCAGCTGCAGATCGAGGAGCAGGCGCTCATGAAGGAGACCGACGACGCCTCCAAGGAGCGTCTGGAGGCCCTGCGCCAAGAGATCGCCGAGGTCCAGGAAAAACTCAACGTGCAAAAGGCCGGCTGGCTCAACCAGAAGAACGCCATCGACCACGTGCAGGAGCTTAAGGGCCAGCTCGACGAGGCCAGGAGCGAAGAGGAGCGCGCAACGCGCAATGGCGATCTGGGCCGTGCGTCCGAGCTGCGCTATTCCGTGATCCCGGGTCTGCAGCAGCAGATTCAGGATTCCGAGGCTGCACTCGAGGCGCAAAAGCAGCAGGACGGCGAGGGCCTCAACGAGCAGGTGACCTCTGATGAGATCGCCGAGGTCGTGAGTGCCTGGACCGGCGTGCCCGTGTCCAAGATGATGCAGGGCGAGCTCGACAAGCTGAAGGGCTTGGAGGGTGAGCTGCATAAGCGCGTCATCGGCCAGGACGAGGCCGTCTCCGCCGTGGCCGCGGCCGTGCGTCGCAGCCGTGCAGGCCTCTCCGATCCGGACAAGCCCATCGGCAGCTTCTTCTTCCTGGGCCCCACCGGCGTGGGCAAGACCGAGCTCGCCAAGGCGCTTGCCGAGTGCCTGTTCGATGACGAGCGCGCGCTCGTGCGTATCGACATGTCCGAGTACATGGAGAAGTTCAGCGTCCAACGTCTGATCGGTGCGCCCCCGGGATACGTGGGTTACGACGAGGGCGGCCAGCTCACCGAGGCCGTGCGCCGTCGTCCCTACTCCGTGATCTTGCTCGACGAGATGGAGAAGGCCCATCCGGATGTCTTCAACGTGCTGCTGCAGGTGCTCGACGACGGCCGCCTGACCGATGGCCAGGGTCGCCAGGTGTCCTTCAAGAACACGATTATCATCATGACGTCTAACGTGGGCTCCAAGGCCATCGCCAATCTGTCCGGTAAGGACGAGGAGGAGATGCGCCATCAGGTCGACGCCGCCATGGCTCAGACCTTCCGCCCCGAGTTCCTCAACCGTATCGACGATATCGTGGTGTTCCATCCGCTTGGCATGGCGCAGATCGAGAAGATTGTCGACATCCAGCTTGCCGACGTTCGCGCACGCCTGGCCAAGGAGCGCATGACGCTTGCCATCACCCCGGCGGCCAAGCAGATGCTCGCCGTGGGCGGCCTGGACCCCGTGTTCGGTGCCCGTCCGCTCAAGCGCCTGGTCCAGCGCGAGGTCGTGGACGCCATCGCCGCCGCCATCATCGACGGCACGGTGCGCGAGGGCGATCAGGTGACGGTCGATGCCGACAAGGACGGCGGCTTTACCGTCGTGTGCGACAACACGCCGGCGGCCACCTACGAGGTCCCCAACGCCGAGTAGATCTTTAGGACATGCCTTAAAATCTGCCTTTTGAGCCGAACGCCAAGGGTGGCGGATCCAATTGGGTCCGCCACCCTTTTTCGTGCGACAATCGATGATACTGAACGGATGCAATGCAAGGAGCTATGCAGATGAAAGACGAGATCAAGACAAGCGTGCCGGCGCCCAAGCCCACATCCAAACCGGCGCCCAAGCCGCGCGACCCCTACATCCGTGCCGAGAACGAGGACGACGACGGCTACGATCCCTACAGCGATCGCCGCCCCGAGCGCGAGCCGATGTTCGAAGCCGACCCGTGGCGCTGAGTGCCACCCAAAAGGCCACCAATAAGTTGCGGTGAAATAGGGACTGTTTTGCGGTTTGACCAGCAAAAAGGGGGTGCGGACGATTTCTTGGACCGCGCCTAGGCGTATCCAAGCTTCCTGCGGTACTCCATCGGGCTGAGCCACCCGAGGGACTTCTTGATCCGCTCCTCACGATAGTATACGAG
>CABUUK010000081.1 GCA_902494765.1 uncultured Collinsella sp. | reverse complement strand
ATCTTCTACGGCAACGGCCTGTCGCGCCACCTGACGCGCGCCGTCCAGAACGCCGAGTCGGGCAGGGCCACTGTCTTCGGCTACCACGTGGACGACCCCGAGCGCTTCGGCGTCGTGGAGTTCGACGGGGAGGGCAGGGCCGTCTCCATCGAGGAGAAGCCCGCCGAGCCCAAGAGCTCCTACGCCGTCACCGGCCTGTACTTCTACCCGGGCGACGTGTCCTCCCGCGCCGCCGAGGTGAAGCCCTCCGCACGCGGCGAGCTGGAGATCACCACGCTCAACCAGATGTACCTGGAGGAGGGGACGCTGTCCGTGGTGACCCTCGGCCGCGGCTACGCGTGGCTGGACACCGGCACCATGGAGAGCCTGCACGAGGCCGCGGAGTTCGTTCGCGCCGTGGAGCACTCCCAGGACCTGCCCGTGTCCGTGCCCGAGGAGATCGCCTGGGAGAACGGCTGGATCACGACCGAGGAGCTGGAGGAGGCGGCCAAGGCCTACGGCAAGTCGGTCTACGGCCAGCACCTGAAGAAGGTCGCCGCCGGCGAGATCGTCAACAGCCCGCGCGAGTACTAGTGCAAGCTTGTTTTCTTTCAGGGGTCACCGTTTATCTGGTGGCCCCTTTCGTTATGATTACGTTGACCATAAAGACAATATGATTGGGAGTGGATGTGTTAAGCGTCTACTTTGGCGATATGCCAGAAGCGATTTACAACACAGCGACATATTTCAAAAACTCTTACCGATCTTCTTGGATTACGGATCCCTATGCAGTCTCGATAATTAAAGATGTCGATCGATCGGATGTTGTCTCCGAAAACGTCATCGAAAGCCCCGTGCTTGGATCCATCTCCCCACTCCAGCTTTCTGGTGGCGTGAAAACGCTGCTGCTTATGAGATTTGATCGTAAGCATATTTTTAACGCCTCTACCTGTGGTGACAACTGTGCCAAGTGGATTCTTGACATGGCGAAAGACCGCAAGCTCGTTGTGAATCTCTATCATGTGATGGACTTTGGTCGCGAGGATTTTAAAATTAAAGTCGTGAATAGCGGCCGAATCGTTCACAACATGGCCGAATTGATTCATGAGTCGATTCCGTATCTGTAGGTACTGCTTATGAACGGTTCGCATCTCGTTAAGATTTCCCGCCGCAGGGGAACTAAGTACACATTTACCATCAAGCGGAACATCACTATTGTGCGTGGCGATAGCGGCACGGGTAAGACGACACTGTTTGACATGGTCGCAGACTACATGCGAACGGGCGAGCAGTCGGGTGTTTCCTTGCAATGTGATTGTCCCTGTGTCGCTTTGACCGATTATGATTGGCGAAACCAGCTTTCGTCCGTTCATGACTCGATTGTATTTGTCGATGAGGGCTTAAAAGAGATTCATTCTGATGAGTTTGCCCATCATGTGCTGTATTCCTCGAATTATTTCGTGCTGATCTCAAGGGCTGATTTCCCCAATCTTCCGTATAGCGTGGATGAGATTTACAAGATTAAGACGAGCGGAAAATACCATTCTTTCATCCCTGTTTATCAAGATCGCGGGAATCATCGTTATGCTATTTCCCGGTCGGCGCCAAAACAGGACTTTTCTATCCTTCTATGCGAGGACAGTAAGTCTGGTTTCCAGTTCTTTGAACGGCATTTCGCTGACAGTGAGCTTACCTGTACTTCGGCCATGACGAACAGCGCGATTTTGCGCTGGTTGGATCAGCATCTCGACGATCGCGTGTTTGTTGTTGCGGACGGAGCGGCATTTGGGTGCTATGCGGACCGCGTCCTTAAGCTGCAAGACATTCACCGCGATACTGTTACGGTTTGTCTTCCCGAGTCGTTCGAATGGCTTCTGCTGAGCTCCGGCGTAATTTCAGGGCTAGATGTTAAGACGGTTTTGGAAACCCCAGAAGCCTTTGTAAACAGTGAGAAGTTTAAAAGCTGGGAGGATTTCTTCTATAAGTACTTACGTGAAATAACTGGGGATTCGGTTTTTCACTACGACAAAGACTGCATTCCGGAGGCGTTTTGTACGGGGGGTAATTCTGCGAAGGTTATGGCTCTTATCGCATGCCGAAATGTCCGATAGTTTTGTTGAATAGTGTCGCGTCGTCACTTCCTGCGGCATACTAAAGAAGCTGTACATGCTTCAGATTGGATTTTCATGTCTGAGATTTTTGAACCCAAGAATATCATCGTCACGGGCGGCTGCGGCTTCATCGGCAGCAACTTCGTGCACTACGTGGTCAACAACCACCCCGGGGTGCACGTGACCGTCCTGGACAAGCTGACCTACGCCGGCAACCCCGAGAACATCGCGGGCCTGCCCTCCGACCGCGTGGAGCTCGTCGTGGGCGACATCTGCGACGCCGAGCTGCTGGACAGGATCGTCCCGGGCCACGACGCCGTCGTGCACTACGCCGCCGAGTCCCACAACGACAACTCCATCGCCGACCCCGAGCCCTTCCTGTGCACAAACGTGGAGGGCACCTTCCGCCTGCTGGAGGCCGTCCGCAAGTACGGCGTCCGCTACCACCACGTCTCCACCGACGAGGTCTACGGCGACCTGGCGCTCGACGACCCGGCGAAGTTCACCGAGGAGACGCCGTATAAGCCGAGCTCCCCGTACAGCTCGACCAAGGCCAGCTCCGACATGCTCGTGCGCGCGTGGACCCGCACCTACGGCCTGCGCACCACGCTCTCCAACTGCTCCAACAATTACGGCCCTTTCCAGCACGTGGAGAAGTTCATCCCCAGGCAGATCACGAACATCATCGACGGCGTCCGCCCCAAGCTCTACGGGAAGGGCGAGAACGTCCGCGACTGGATCCACACCGAGGACCACTCCTCGGCCGTCTGGGACATCCTCACGAAGGGCCGCATGGGGGAGACCTACCTCATCGGCGCCGACGGCGAGAAGAACAACATCACCGTGCTGCGCATGATCCTGGAGGCGATGGGACGCGACCCCGAGGACTTCGACTGGGTCGCCGACCGCCCCGGCCACGACCGCCGCTACGCCATCGACTCGACGAAGCTCCAGCGCGAGCTGGGCTGGAGGCCGGCCCACACCGACTTCGCCGGGGGCCTGAAGCAGACCATCGACTGGTACGTCGAGAACGAGTCCTGGTGGCGCCCGGCCAAGGAGGCCACCGAGGCCCGTTACCGCGCACAGGGCCAGTAGGCCACACCCCGGCGAAGCGCACCGCGGGGCGCCCGCGCGGGGCCGCAGGGCATGGGGATGATCCTGCGTCCCCGCGCGGGCACCCCCGGTTATCCAACCTCTTCGATAGGAGCTTTTTCCACATGGCAGATATCGCATTCGAGAAGGACCTCTCCGTCGCCGAGACCGGCATCGAGGGCCTCAAGGTCGTCGACCTGGCCGTCCACGGCGACTCGCGCGGCTGGTTCAAGGAGAACTGGCAGCGCGCCAAGATGACCGCCCTGGGCATCTCGGACCTCCGCGTCGTCCAGAACAACATATCCTACAACGACAGCCGCGGCGTCACCCGCGGCATCCACGCCGAGCCCTGGGACAAGTTCATCTCGGTGGCCCGCGGCAGCGTATTCGGCGCCTGGGTGGACCTGCGCGAGGGCAGCGAGACCTT
>CABUUK010000080.1 GCA_902494765.1 uncultured Collinsella sp. | reverse complement strand
GGCCCCGCCGACCGATTGCAAGCGGTCGGCGGGGCCATTGTGGCTCTTGACAGCGGATTGGGTCATATGAGCGAAAACGCCCCTAAGCGAGCAAGGTGACGTGAAAGAGGAGGGCATTGACCTTCTGGTCATGCTCGACGATTGAACGTCAGATTGCCGCTTAGGGGCGTTTGCAGCGTCGAGCCGTTGCGCGGTTTGGAAAACCGCGCAACCCTAAAGCTCCGTTACTTCAACGTTGTTGTAGATCTCGTCCCAGCGGTCCATGACCAGGTGGCCGGTCTTGGGATCCATGGCGTTGAGCTTGCCGCAGGTATTGGCGGTCTTGAGCACCGTGACGTCGTCGGCACCAGCAGCAATGGCATGCGCAAAGCCGGCGATGGTCGAGTCGCCGGAACCCGTCGCGTTCACAGCCGCAATCGCGGGCGTCTTGGCGCGGAACGCGCGGCCCTCATGGAAGCCCACCGAACCGGCAGCGCCCATCGAAACGACAACCCAGGGGATACCGGCAAAACGGTCATCGGCGGCAAGCGCCTCGCGCAGGGCATCGACATCATCGGTCGTAAAGGACGTACCCAGCAGGCCGTTAATCTCGGTCAGATTGGGCTTTACGAGCTCGGGCTTTGCGTCGGACTCCAGCGCGGCCTCCAGCGATGCACCCGAGGTGTCGAGCAGCACCTTGGCGCCCGCCTCCTCGGCGATCTTGACGAGCTCGGCATAGTAGCCGGCATCGACGCCACGCGGCAGCGAGCCCGAAAGCGTCACAACGTCCGCCTTCGCTGCAAGCTCGGCGAACTTGGCCGTAAAGGCCTCGAGCTCGGCCGGGGCGATCTGCGGGCCGCTCTCCAGCAGCTCGGTCTGATTACCCTCGTGCAGGATATTCAGGCAAATGCGCGTCTCGCCGGCGATGGGCACAAAGTCGTTCTTGACGCCGTCGGCATCCATAAGCTCGGCCATATAGGCACCCATGTGGCCGCCGAGCAGACCGCTCGCGAGCACATCGTCGCCCAACTGCAGCAGCACACGGCTCACGTTGAGGCCCTTGCCGCCAGCGGTCTTTTCGGGCGTCACACGGTTAACATCGTCGATGATCAGCTTGTCGAGCTGATAGCGCGTATCAATCGACGGGTTCATGGTAACGGTCAGAATCATGTTGAACTCCTGTTCCGGGGCGGCATGACCCGCCCCAAACATACGATAACTCGTTAAAGGATCTCGATCTCAAAGCCGCGGGTGACAGTCTCTCCCGGCTTGGCCACCAGGCAGCCACGCTTGTGCTCCAGGATATCGTCCTCGTCGGAGCAGGTGGACAGACCACCCCACGGTTCAACAGCCACAAAGTCGCCCTCGGGCTTGCTCCACACAATCAGGTACGGCATATCGGGGAACGTCAGGCGCACGCCCTTGTCCTCGGTTTTCTTGGTCAGCGTAACCACGCGGCTCTCGAGCACGTCGAAGATGGTCTCCGCGAAGTCAAAGAGTTCATGGGTAAGCGGCAGGTTCTGGCCGATCATGGGGTTCTTGCTGCGATGCTCAACATCAATCAGGCCCGTCGAGGGAACGGCAGTGCAGAGGTCGGTGGCCTCACGCTGCTCAAAACGAAGCTCGTAGTCGTCATAGGACTCGCCCTCGTCGAGCGGGCACTTAAAGCCGGGGTGACCGCCCACAAAGAACGGCATGTCCTCGGTGCCCTCATTGGTCACCTCGTACGACACGGCCACCTTTTCCGAATCGATCGTGTAACGAGCAACGATCTTAAACGGATACGGGTACTGCTCGAGCAACTCGGCATGGTCGGCAGAGCTTAAGCTCAGCGCAACCATGTTGTCGGTCTGTTCCTCGAGCTTCCACTCCTGCTTGCGCGCAAAGCCGTGGCGGGCGAGCTTTACCTCGCGGCCGCCCATGGTCATTGCGTGACCGTCACGAAGGCCACCGCAGATCGGGAAACAAATGGGCGCCTGGCCCGACCAGACCGCCGGGTCACCCTGCCACAGGTACTCACGGCCGTTGGCCGCAATAGAAGTGAACGACCCGCCCGCCGTGCTCAGTGCTACGCGGATAGAACCGTTATCAAGAACAAACTCCATAGGAGCCTTCCCTTTCTTGCGACAGCCCGCCAAATCAATAGGGCTGATAGAAAACCGGCCCGCGCCCCCTCACAGAAACGCGAGCCGTCAATTGAAAAGCTGCAGAATGCCGGGTACCGCCAAGAGCGAAGCACTCAAGCCAAGCAAGCAAACGTGTTATCGGAGCAGCTAGCCCGCCAGATGGCTTCGCAGCGTCGACCCGTTACGCGGTTTGGTAAAAAACGCGTAACCCCACTAGTCGTGATACTCGCCGCGGTCCCACTTCTCCAGGAACTCGTCAAAGAAGTGCGGGTCGGCCTGAGCCTCGGCGTCGGCCTTGTTGCAGGCATCGATCTTGGCGATCAGGGCATCGTGCTCGGGAGTCTTCTCGTAGGGCTCCTCCAGGAAGGCGAGCATGATGTCAGCCATCAGGAACTCGCCGGTAATCTTGCCGCCAAAACCCACGATGTTGGCGTTGAGCTCGCGACGGGCATACAGGGCAGAGGTCATGTCGCGGACCAGGGCACAGCGGGCGCCGGGAACCTTGTTGACGGCGTTGGTGATGCCGATGCCGGTGCCGCACAGGGCCACGCCAAAGTCGGCCTTGCCGCTGGCAACAGCCTCGCCCACGGCCTTACCGTAGATGGGATAGTGCGTACGGGTATGGCTGTAGGTGCCGCAGTCGAGCACCTTGTAGCCAGCCTGCTCCAGGCGGTCGGCCAGATAGATCTTCTCGTCCGTAACGATATGGTCGCAACCGATTGCGATGGTCTTCTTCATCAGAACGTCCTTTCGTCTGAATTCACAAGTTGAGGTAGAAATTCGAGTTCTCGGTGGCTCTCGTTAGGCCATCTTGTTGAGCATGTCGACACGGATCTGGTGACGGCCGCCGGCGTACTGGGCGCGCAGGAACTCGCGGGCGATCTTCTTGGCGACCTCGGTGCCCACAACGCCCGGGCCCATGGTGACCATGCGCGAACCGTTGTGCTCGCGGGTCATGTAGGCGGAACGCTCGTCGGAAATGTTGGCGACGACCATGCCCTTGATCTTGACGGCGGCCATATAGGAGCCGACGCCGTACTTATCGAATGCGAAGCCCTGGGAATCCTTGTGCTCCAGCAGGTCCTTGGCAACGGCGGTCGCGGAATCGACAAAGTCCGCGGCAGGGGTCTCGGAATAGTCGACGACCTCGTGACCGTCGGCGATGAGCATCTCCTTGATGGACTCCTTCATCGACATACCGTCGGCATCGGAAGCGATTACAACCCTCATGACATCCTCCTTGAGAGATACGCAGGTGCGTAGTTTCTGTTTGGAAGTGTTGAATCGCGTTCAGGTCCGGGCATCTGAATGTGCGGTTCTTCACTGTTCATGTTTATTTGAACACATTCAAACAGTAACTGCAACAACTATTTGTTTATCTTTGTTCTTTTTTGAACAAATACCGTTCACGGATGATTGCTGACCGTTTGAACCGGGCGCGGACGTAGAGACCATGTGTTCAACAAATCAGAACCACCCTTAAAAAGGGTGGTTTGCTCTTAGGGTATAACCCACGGGCCCCGGGCTCGCGTCTAAAGGCGCGGGCCCGGACTTCGTCCAGGCCTAGTGCATCTTGACCCGTGG
>CABUUK010000079.1 GCA_902494765.1 uncultured Collinsella sp. | reverse complement strand
TGCGGCCGAGCTCTCCCCCGCCGATGCGTTTGAGCAGGGCATCGTGCCCGTGCTCGACGAGGTCTGCCGTGCCGTTGACCACGAGCGCGTCGACCCGTGGGTTGTTGCCGGCGCCACGGTCGCTATTGGCAACATCTCTGAGCTTGCCCTGGCCGCCCAGGTTGGCGCCACGGCCGAGATTCGCTCTTGCCTGCCGGTGCACAACACGCCCTGCATGGAGGCGCTTGCCGAGCGCGGGGCCGGTGCGTTTTGGCTCTCGCCCGAGATCACGCTCGACGAGATTGTCTCGTTCGGCGCCGCCGCGCCCGCGACTCTGGGCATCACCGTCTTTGGCCGCCCACGCGTCATGACAAGCGAGCATTGCATTCTGCAGGTTGCCAACGGCTGCATCCACGATTGCGCCAACTGCCGCCTGCGTGCCCGCAAGCTCTCGCTCAAGAATATCGACGGCAAGGTCATGCCCGTACGCACCGACATCCATGGCCGCTCTCGCTTGTACGATGCTTACCCCATCGACCTCACGCCGCAGGTACCGCAGTTGCTCGACGCCGGCGTCCGTCGTCTTATGGTCGACGGAACCTTGCTCGAGGCCGATGAGATTGGCCGTGCCGTCGCTCGCGTCCGTCGCGCCGTCGAGGCGGCTCAAGCCGGCCGCAAGCCCGCCGCCCGCCTGCGCGGCGCCACCTCGGGCTGCATGTTTGTGGGAATTAGCTAATCGAAAGGCTTACACGTGAACGAAGAACCTCAAGTCCTCTACTGCGACGCCTGGCTCATGGCTATCGATAAGCCTGCCGGCATGATCGTCCACGGTGACGGCACCGGCGAGCGCACACTTACCGACTACGCCAGCGACCTGCTGCTGGCGATGGGCGACGGCTTTGCCGCGACCGACATGCAACCGCTCAACCGCTTGGACCGCGACACCACCGGCGTGGTGTTGTTCTCGCTCGACAAGCGGACGCAGCCCGCTTTTGACCAGATGGTCATCGACCACGCATTCGAAAAGCACTATCTGGCGCTCGCCGAGGGCAAGATCGACTGGAACGAAAAGCTCATCGACAAGCCCATCGCCCGCGACCGCCACGACAGCCGCAAGATGCGCGTCGGCGCCAGCGGCAAGCCGTCTCAGACGCGCGTCAAGGTACTCAAGCGCCTTAAGAGCCGCCGAGGCCTGCCCGCGCGTTCGTATATCGATGTTGAGCTGCTCACCGGCCGCAAGCATCAGATTCGCGTGCACCTGGCCAGCGAGCGTCACCCCCTGGTTGGCGACGACCTGTACGGAACGCCGCGCCCCTGCGGCCTGATGCTCCACGCCCACAGCGTGTCCTTCACGCATCCCGTAACCGGCGAGCACATCCACATCGAAGCCCCCTGCCCCTGGGAGCCCTAAACCACCACAATGGGGACAGGCACCTTCGCGGTGGTTTTGGCCTTAGCCCGTCCCCTGCTGCTAGACCGTGATGACGTTGTCCATTGCCCGGTACTTGGCGGGGACCTCGCCTGCGGTAATAATCGTTGCGTCGCGGAAGTCCGCGAACTTGACGGGCGCCACCATGCCAAATTTACTGGCGTCCGAGATTACGAAGCGTTTGGCGGTATGGCGCATCGAGATACGCTTGACCTGTGCTTCCTCGATATCCGGTGTGGTGAGACCTTGCTCGGCCGCGATGCCGTTGGATCCCCAAAAGCCGCAGTTGAAGTTATAGCGGTCCAGGGTTGCCAAGGCATCGGGGCCAACGAGCGCCTCGGTCTCGGGTTTGAGCTCGCCGCCCAGCACCACGGTACGCATGCCGCGCAAAGCAAGGTGCTGAGCATGGAGCACGGAATCGGTCACATAGGTGACGCCGTCGAGACGCGGAAGATGCTCGATGAGCTTGAGGGTCGTTGAGCCCGAATCGATATACACAAAGCTATCGGGCTCCACCAGGGCCGCGGCACGAGCACAGATGCGCTCCTTGTCATCGTTATGGAGATCACTGCGTTCGCTGATCGTCAAGTCGCGCGTCACGTGCGCGCGCTCCAGACTCGTCGCACCTCCGTGCACCTTGGCGATACGGTGCGCGCGGTCGAGCGTTTGCAAGTCACGGCGAATGGTGGACGGTGTCACGCCCAGGGCCTCGGCAAGTTCCGGCACGGTAACCGAGCCGGCCTGCTGCACCATCGACACGATCGCATTGAGCCTATCTTCCGCAAGCATCGCTTACTCCTCCTCGGGGTAGACGACTCCCCAATCGGCGCGGAGCTTGGTCATGAGCTCCATCACATCAGAAGCATAATCCAGAAGCTCACGCTTGGAATCGTCGCCGGCGACGGCCTGCTCGAGGTCAGCCATCTCGTAGCACAGGGCATAAGCCTCGGTGCCAGCGTGGACCTCCTCACGGCGACCGTCCGCAGTCCACACGATGGTCGCATGGTCGGCGCGCGGATACTCGTTGACCTCGATATAGCACTTGTCGAAGCTAATGACCGAACGCTTGGGCTGCTTGGAGTGGAGCGTGAGGCTCACCACGCCCAGCTGCTGTTCGGCATTACGGCAGACGATGCCGCCTGCAACGTCCACGCCGGTCTTGCAGGTGTTACCCAGAGACACGACCTCGACGGGCTGGCTCGCCATAAACAGGCGCATGACGGACAGGGCGTATACGCCAATATCGAGCATGGCACCGCCGGCGAGGTTGCGATTGTAGAAACGGTTGGTCAGGTCGCCGTACTCCTTGTAGCTACCAAAGTTGAGCTGAGCGAGGTTCATGCGGCCAAACTCGCCGGCATCCATGCGGCGGCGCAGCTCTTGATACAAGGGCATGTGGAGCACCGTGGTAGCGTCCATAAGAACCACGTTGTGTTCGGCGGCAATGGCGCGGGCCTCTTCGAGCTCGGCGGAGTTGAGCGTGATGGCCTTCTCGCAGAGAACGTGCTTGCCGGCCGCCAGGGCGGCGCGCAGATAGGTGATATGGGTGTTGTGCGGGGTGGTGATGTAGACGGCGTCGATGTCAGGATCGGCGTAGAGATCCTCAACCGTGTCATAGACCTTCTCAACGCCATACTGTTCTGCAAAAGCCTGAGCCTTGGACAACGTGCGGTTGGCAACGCCCGCGAGCTTTCGGCCGGCAAGGGCAAGGGACTGAGCCATCTGGTTGGCAATAACGCCGCAACCGATCACAGCCCAACGGAGCTCGGGAGCCGTAAAGATGTCGTTAGGGAACGGCTTGTCCTGGACCGAAGCGAACGCTGCTTTTGCGGCTGCCGCGGAGTCGAGTGGAGCCTGCTTGGAATCTGCCATATGTGCCTCCTGAGTCATCGGAAGTTCTTCATTTCCAACAGCCTTATATTCGCACAAATGCGCGCGCATTTGCTTGTATTTGCGTGTTTATTTGTTTATCGGTCATTATTTAGCCATATTTTGCACATTTTTACGCGGTCATACGCATTAACACGCAATGCTATGCGCGATAATGCGCATGCGAGGATCCTTGTAAAGGATAAAGAAGCGGAACACCAAAGCCCAAAAAGGCAGAGCAGGCTGTCTTACTCTTCCCCTCTAGGGGCATCAGGCATCAATGGACCGTCCCAAACTGCCGACACATGGGGACTGTCCCCAACTGCCGGGACTACTCATTTAAGTCTGTCCCCAATGAGCACAATCACTCATGTAAGTCTGTCCCCAATGAGTATCCCCAATGAGTGGGGATAGAAAAAGGCCCGGGTGCCGTTGAACTGCGCCCCAAATCTTGGACGCCCTAAATAGCGACTAGGCCGCAAGGGCCTGATTCCGGTACTCCTCCGGGGTCAGGCCCTTCAATCTTACCTGCCTCCGGCTCGTGTTCCAGT
>CABUUK010000078.1 GCA_902494765.1 uncultured Collinsella sp. | reverse complement strand
GGGGTGGGGTAGAAGTCCTGCACCTGCTCGGGCATGTAGCCCATGTCGCGCACGGCTTCGGCAAGGTCTACGGCTTCCTTCATGGTTGAGCCTGGGTGGCTCGAGATCAGATATGGCACCACGTACTGCTTGAGTCCGTATTCGCGGTTCAGGCGTTCAAATTTACGGCAGAACGCGTCGTAGACGGCTCGGCTTGGTTTGCCCATCACGGACAGCACCGCGTCGCTCACGTGCTCGGGTGCTACGCGTAGCTGGCCTGAGACATGGTGCTCTAGCAGCTCGCGCAAAAACTCGTCCGAGGCATCGGCCATGGTGTAGTCAAAGCGGATGCCGCTGCGCACGAAGACCTTCTTGACGCCCGGCAGCTGGCGCAGGTCGCGCAGCAACTGCGTGTAGCCGCTCTCGTCGACCACCATGTTCTTGCATACGCTCGGCCACAGGCAGCGCTTGTTCTTGCACACGCCGTGCTTGAGCTGCTTGTCGCAGGCGGGACGGCTAAAGTTGGCCGTCGGTCCGCCCACGTCGTTGATGTAGCCCTTAAACTCGGGATCGCGCGTGAGCAGCTCGGCCTCGCGCATGATCGAGTCGTGGCTGCGCATCTGCAGCACGCGGCCCTGGTGGAAGGTGAGGGCGCAAAACGAGCACTCGCCAAAGCACCCGCGGTTGGAGCTGATTGAAAACTTGATCTCGGCAAAGGCCGGCACGCCGCCCGCCGCGTCGTAGTCGGGATGCCAATCGCGTGCGTAGGGGAGCTCTGCCACCTCGTCCATCTCGTCGGTCGTCAACGTCGCCGACGGCGGGTTCTGCACCACATAGACGCTGTTGGGGTAGGGCTCTACCAGGCGATGCCCGGTGATGGGGTCCATATTCTGCTGCTGCACGTTAAAGCTGCGCGCGTAGTTGAGCTTGTCGGCGGCAAGGTCGTCCCAGCTGGGCAGCAGGTCGTAGTCGTAGACCTCATCGAGCGAACCCGTGCGGTAGACGGTGCCGTTGATATAGGTGATCTGATCGATGGGCAGTCCCGCGTCGAGCGCGTCGGCGATCTCGACGATCGCGTGCTCGCCCATGCCGTAGATGAGGATGTCGGCGCCCGAGTCGAGCAGTACCGAGCGCTTGAGCTTGTCCTGCCAGTAGTCATAGTGGGCCAAGCGACGCAGGCTTGCCTCGATGCCGCCGATGATGATGGGGGCGTCCTTGAATGTCTGGCGGATGAGATTGCCGTAGACCGTGACGGCTCGGTTGGGGCGGTGCCCCTCCTCGCCGCCGGGGGTATAGGCATCGGTGTGGCGGCGGTGCTTGGTCACCGAATAGTGGTTGACCATGGAGTCCATGTTACCGGCACTGACGAGAAAGCCCAGGCGAGGCTCGCCGAGCACGGTGATGCTGGCGGGGTCGGTCCAGTCGGGCTGGCAGATGATGCCCACTTTGTAGCCGTGCGCGTCGAGGACGCGGCTGATGATGGCCATGCCAAAGCTGGGATGGTCCACGTAGGCGTCGCCGCAGATGTAGACAAAGTCGCACTGGTCCCAGCCGCGTGCATCCATGTCGGCGCGGCTGACGGGGAGGAACTTATCGCGGCCCGGGCGCCAGGGACGGGCGGACGCAGCCGGGGTATGAGTGGCGTGGCCGCCCTGGGCCTTGCCGCCACGCTTTTGCTGCTGGCCGCGCTGGGCATGCTTGCCGTGCTGGTTGTGCTGAGCGTCCTGGGGCTTTTTTGCCACGATTCCTCCCGTTGTTAGTATGCTGCACGTAATTGTAACCAGTCTTTTTGGGACGGCGCTAAAAAGACTGGTGGAGTACACGGGGCGTCGGGTGTCGGCGCTGCGCCCGCTGTTTGTTTCCAGACTGTGTATCCCCGTGCCGAAGGGGCCGTCTCGCGCGCACGCCATGTTGTCAATGGGTTACAGTATGAACGGCGGCTCTGTTTCCGCCAACGCACGAGAGAGTCGTCAACAAGGAGGATGCACGACGATGCAGCGTGCCAAACAGATATCGGAATCTATTGAGCTGGGCATCATCTTGGCGCTCGCCGGTGGCTTTATGGATGTGTATTCGTACATTGGGCGCGATCATGTTTTCGCCAACGCGCAGACAGGCAACATCCTGCTCGTGGGCGTGAGCATCTCGGAGGGCAACTGGGCACTTGCGGGGCGCTACTTCTTCCCTGTGGTGTCGTTTGCCGTGGGCATTATGCTTGCCGACCTGGTACACGAGCGGTTTGGCAGTGTGATCCACTGGCGTCAGGTGACGGTGTTCTTTGAAGCCGTCATCTTGCTGGGCGTGAGCTTTATCCCCGGTGGCGGTTACAACCTGCTCGCCAACTGCCTCACCTCGTTTGCCTGCGGCATGCAGGTTGAGAGCTTCCGCAAGATACATGGTCACGGCATCGCCACGACCATGTGCATCGGTAACCTGCGCAATGCGCTGCAAAACGTGGACGACTACATCATCACCCACAAGCGCGGCTTTTTGGAAAACGGCGTGCTGTACTTTGGCGTGATCTTTACCTTTGTGTTTGGCGCCGTGCTGGGCAACTGGTGTATTGAGCGCATGGGCCTGCATGCCATCGTCGTGGCGAGCTTGCTGCTGTTTGTCGCGTTTGCCATCATGTTTATCGACCGCGAGCGTGATTTGCGCTCTCGCTGGAAGCGTGCCTGCGAAGATTGGAAAGACGCCTGCCGAAAGTAACCGAATGCGGCAAAGGGGCTGTCCCTTTGCCGCAATATTTTTCATCATCTGTTGAAACGCTTTAACACTTTTGACGTTCTCACGCGTTTTTTGTTTCAAAAGCGTTAGGATGGGACTTATAGCGCGGGGCGTAATGGGTGCCCCGCACACGATGGGAGGCTATCAATGGCTAATCGTTTCGTTCTCAACACCATTTCTTATCATGGTTCTGGCGCTATCAAGGAGATCCCCGGCGAGCTCCAGCGTCGCGGCTACAAGAAGATCTTCGTCTGCTCCGACCCCGATCTGGTCAAGTTTGGCGTTACCGCTAAGGTGACCGACGAGCTCGACGCTGCCGGCATCGCTTGGAGCCTCTACTCCGAGATCAAGCCCAACCCCACCATCCAGAACGTCAAGGACGGCGTCGAGGCCTTCAAGGCCGCCGAGGCTGACGCTATCGTGACCATCGGTGGCGGCTCCTCCATGGACACCGCCAAGGCTATCGGCATCATCATCAACAACCCCGAGTTCGCCGATGTCCGCAGCCTCGAGGGCGTTGCTCCCACTAAGAACCATGCCGTGTTCACCATCGCCGTACCGACGACCGCCGGTACTGCTGCCGAGGTGACCATCAACTACGTCATCACCGACCCCGAGAAGGTCCGCAAGTTCGTGTGCGTCGACACCAACGACGCCCCCGAGGTCGCCGTCGTCGACCCCGACATGATGGCTTCCATGCCCGCCGGCCTGACCGCTTCCACTGGCATGGACGCTCTGACCCACGCCATCGAGGGCTACACCACCAAGGGCGCTTGGGAGCTCTCCGACATGTTCCACTTTGAGGCTATTAAGCTGATCAGCGAGAACCTGCGCGACTCTGTCGCCGAGGCCAAGTCCGGTCAGCCCGGCTCCGGTCGCGAGGGCATGGCTCTTGGCCAGTATGTCGCCGGCATGGGCTTCTCCAACGTCGGCCTGGGCATCGACCACGCCATGGCTCACACCCTGTCCGCTCACTACGACACCCCGCACGGCGTCGCTTGCGCCATGCTGCTGCCGATCGCCATGGAGTTCAACAAGCCGGTTTGCGCCGAGCGTCTGGCCAAGGTTGCCGTTGCCATGGGCGTTGACACCACGGGTATGAGCACCGACGAGGCTGCCGATGCCGCCATCGCCGCCGTCAAGCAGCTTTCCGCCGACGTGAACATCCCGCACGTCTGCGAGGCCATGAAGGCTGACGAGATCGAGGTCCTGGCCAAGGACGCCATGGCCGACGCCTGCTTCCCGGGTAACCCGCGCGAGGCGACGCTCGACGACGTCATCGAGCTCTTCAAGAAGATCTGCCCGGTTGCCTAACTTGGTTCGGCGGGCCCCTGCCCGTTAGCCCCACAATCGTCCTCGGACATGTCGGAAGCCCCCGCTGCGCACTTCGTGCGGCGGGGGCTTCCTCCGTCCTGCGGGAAGATTGTGGGGCTAACGGGCAGGGGCCCGCCGGCTC
>CABUUK010000077.1 GCA_902494765.1 uncultured Collinsella sp. | reverse complement strand
TCGTGCACGCGGTCGGCCAGGGCGGTCATCCGCTTGCCGGCCTCGTAGACGTTCCTGCCGTCCTCGAGGTAGCCCTCCTGGTCGAAGTGCATGATCTCGATCTTCTCGGTCTCCTTCATGTGTGTCCTCCCATCACATGTGCGCAATTCTATACATCGCGCTTCTTGCTGATACCAATTATAGCCATACGATTGCTTGTTATTTAATACCAATCCAAACTCACGGAGATTTGCGGCGAACGGTCGGTTTCCTCGCCCGAGTGGTATTACAACGCTAATAGTTGTCTATTTCGAGCGCTACTGCCAACGGGTTCCCCACAACTCGCCAGCTATAAAAGCGTTGCGCCAGACCCGCCCAAGCGTTTCCGGCGCAACCGCGCAGTTTAGTTATTCGGCTTCCATCTCCGCTGTCACACGGCGATACATCTCGATAACCTGAGTCGTCGCCTTGGACGGATCCTGATAGTAGCGGCCATCACACGTCTCGGCCGAGACATAGCCCGTATAGCCGTGGCGCATGAGTGCCTCGAGGTCGGCACGCATATCACGCTCGCCGTCGCCCCAGGCAAGATGCGTCGTGCCGCCGCCCACATCTACAAAGTGGGTGTGAACGATCTTGTCGCCCAAAACCTCAAAGTAGCCGTCGATCGTGTCGCCGGCAACTTCCATGGCGCCAAAGTCGATACAGGCCTTCAGGTTGGGACGATCGACCGCCTCGAGGATGCGCGCGACATCCTGTGCGGTGTTGACCAACACGGACTCCGACGGCTGCAGGGCCTCGAGCGCGACGCGAATACCGCGCGTATCGGCGTAGTCGCACACCGAGCGCAGCATGGCAACGCTGCGGGCCCAGGCGTCCTCAGCCGGCTCGTCCAGATAGGCCCAACCACTCGTCACCAGAATCTGCGGCACGCCCAACTCAACGGCAACGTCGATCACATTCTTAAAGTACGAGAGGATGCGTTTTTGGCCCGCCTCACCGCGCACCGCGACGTTCCACGGCTTGGGGTTGTTCTGCTCGGGGCACACGCACACGATCTTGATACCGTATTGGGCGGCAAGATCGCGAATCTTATCCACCGAATCGTGCTCATGGCAATCCACATACAGGTGCATCGAGCCGGTCCACAGCTCGATATTGCGATAGCCGGCCTCACCTGCAGCCTTAAAAAACGTCTCGATGCTGTAGTAACGATGGTTGATGTTCATGAGCGAAAGCTCGGGTACGACCATAGCCCTCCCCTTTCGTACGGAGTTTTAAAAAAACAGGGGGCCGCCGCAGATGCGACAAGCCCCCCAAAGATCGACGCAACCGTTAGACGCGATGGAAGCGCGATTCGAACATATTAGGCAAGCACGCCAAAGTAAGCGCCGATGATGCCCACGACCATGGTGCAGAGGATCAGGACCATCGGGTTGATCTTCTTGGAGAGCAGCCAGTAGTAGAGCCAGAAGGCGGCCATACCGAGCATACCGGGCATGATGCCGTCCAGGATGTCCTGGAGAGTCTGGGCGGAGTCGCCCTGACCGATGGCGATGGGCAACGAAGCCCAGAACATGTCCTTGCTCATGGCGCCGACGACCATAACGCCGACAATGCCGACGCAGGCCATGATCTTTTGCATCAGGCCGGTCTTCTGAGCCTCGTCGAGGAAGCCAATGCCTAGCTCATAACCCTTGATAGCGCCAAAGATACGAATCAGGAACGCCGGGATGTTGTAGACGAGCAGGAAGGCGATGGGGCCAAAGACGTTGCCGGCCTGGCACAGGCTGATGCCCACGGCAGCGGCGACGACGCGCAGGGTGGACAGGAAGAAGGAGTCACCCAGGCCGGAAAGCGGACCCATGAGGGCGGCCTTGATGTCGTTGACGCTCTCGGGCTCAACCTCGCCACGAGCGACCTTTTCTTCCATGGCCATCGCGATGCCACCCACGAAGGGAGCGAGCTGCGGGGTGATGTTGAAGAATGCGCTGTGACGGTGCAAGGCCTCGGCGTAATCATCGGGACGGCCGGCATAGATCTTCTTGAGCATGTTGGCGACCATCAGGCAGAAGGCAATGTTCATCTGCTTGTAGTAGGTCCAGGAGAACTCCATGCCCAGGGCGCCGGTGTTCACGGCGCTCTTAATGAGGTCGGAGCGAGTAATCTGGTTCTCGGAATTAGAAGTCATCGTCCTCATCCCCTTCCACAGAAAGCTGGGACTGGGCGCCACCAAGGCCCAGCAGGTCGTACTTGTCGATGCCGATGATGATTGCGATCAGGGCGACGCCGAGGACGGGCACGTTGGCATAGGAGCACAGCAGGAAGCCCAGGAAGTAGAACGGCACGAGCTGCTTGGTAAGCACCAGACGGCCGAGCATGGCGAAGCCCATGGCAGGCAGGATGTTGGCTGCGACGCCAAAGCCATCGAGGACGAACGTCGGGATGAAGTCGAGCAGGCCCTGAACAGCGTCGGCACCCAGATAGAAGGAGACCGAGCACAGGATAAAGGCCAGGACGACAATCACGAGACCGATAATCCAGTGCATAGCGTAGATACCCTTGAGGTTACCCTTGCTGGCAAAGACGTCGGCACGGTCGACCAGAAGGGGCATACCGGCGTTGACGACGTTCTTAATGGCCAGGCACAGAGTGGCGATGGGCATCGCGAGCGCGATAGCGGCCTCGGTGCTCTGACCCAGCTGAATAGCGAAGGCGCAGGCGAGCACACCGCCAATACACTCATCGGGCGGCACGTAAGCGCCGATGGAGATTGAACCCATGAAGAGCAGCTCGAGGCTCGCACCGATGGCGAGGCCGGACTGCAGGTCCCCGAGGACTATGCCGACGAGCGGGCACAGAACGATCGGGCGGAACGCATAGAGCGTACCGAGCTGATAATCGAGCTTACCGAAGGCAGCGATAAGTCCGATGAGGATCGCTTGAACAAGCATTGTTCCTCCCTTTGATCCCTCTTGGATCCGCGCGGCGATTCCCGACTTGTCAGCGCGCCCTTTTCCATGCCGACAATCGCCCAGACAGATCCAGCTTGTACCGGTGTGCTGTTAACACCTAAACCGGTGCAAATGATTTGATACCAATTATATAGTCATGCGAAAACTATTTAATACCAATCGCTCAACGGGCGTGTACTCCCGGTGAACGGTAGATGGGGGTAACGGGTAAAGCGTTTATCCGGTACGCCCACGAATAGGGGCGGCGCCGTGCGCGCCGCCCGTGGTTCCCAATTAGAGGGCGCTTAGGGCATCGACCTTGGGGTCGTCGGCCAGAGCGCGAATCTCGACCTCGACACCGCGGCCGACGAGCTCGCGAATGTCCTCTTCCTCGGCAGCAGTCACAAAGATCTGGCGGGAGATCTTACGGGCATCGGGACGCTGCTCGTCCTTGGACTTGGTGTTGCCCAGGTTGATGGAGGTGATCTGCGGGCAGCCGTCGACAAGCTGCTTGGCCTCGGCGATGCTGGCGACGCAGATGATCATCTTGTACTTATCGGTAACACCGGAGTTGATGGCCTCGATGGCGTGCTCCATGTCCTTGATGACGAGCTTGACGTTGGCCGGCTTTCCCATCTTGAGCGTAGTCTTCCAGACGGGATCGTTGGCAACCTTGTCGCCAACGCAGAAGATGCAGTCGGAGCCCAAGCCCTGGACCCAAGAGACGGCCACCTGGCCATGAAGCAGACGATGGTCGACGCGAAGCAGTTGAATCATGATTGACCCCCAAAGGTCTCATGCCGGAAACCCGGCCCCATTAATAGCAGGCGGTGACTAGAACTCTTCCTCGTCATCCGCATCGGTCAGCAGGTCGTTGACAAACTTGACGCGCGTGTCGTCAGCCGCGAGGATCTCGCGGATAACCTGATCGGCGGGAGCCTCCTGGTCCGAAAAGAGCAGCTGGATCAGCAGCGGCAGATTCATGTTGGCGATCAGGTAGGTGTTGGGGCGCGTCTGGACGATCTTGGTGAACTCGTTGTTGACGCTGCCGCCAAACAGGTCGGTGCACACGATTACGTCGTCGGCGGGGTCGAAGGTCGCCAGGAGCTTGGCGGCCTCCTCGGCGACGTCGGTGCGGCCGTCGACAAACATCGACAGGTCGTGGACGTTATCGCGCGCGCCCGAGAGCAGCTCGGTGCTCTCTTTGATGCCGGTCGCAAAATGCGCGTGGCTGGCAAAGATGTATTGCCTCATTGCGGTTTCCCCCAAATGGAATTAGTAGTCGAACTGGTGGTAGTAGCGGCGGTACTTGAGGTTGTGCTTGGTGACCAGCTCGTAGTTGCGCGCGAGGCGGTCGGTGGTCAGCACGGACAGGATCCACGGCGACACGATGA
>CABUUK010000076.1 GCA_902494765.1 uncultured Collinsella sp. | reverse complement strand
CCTCGCGGTAGGCGCGTAACATATCCGCCGCTGCCTCGGTCATCGGTCGGTCCTCAGACCATGCAAGCCGGACCGTAATCGCGTTGTCCCCAGGCGAATCCGTCGCAGTGCCAGACCGCTTGTCGAGCGTCCGCAGAAAGGTTTGCGCCGTGACAGCGACATCCGAATCGTCCGCATCTCGCATCTCATCTTTTTGAGACGCCACCGCCGAATCTGAGCCCGAATCGAAGGCGGCCCCAGGACGCTGCTGCCGCGCGGCGTTAAGCCCCCAAAGCACCGCCGCTATCGCCACGGTCAGGCAAGCAAACACCAGCAGCACCCCGATGGGGCGCTCGCCCTCTACAGGCTGTTGATGCCCTCGCTGATAGCGTTCCATAGATCTTGGACCTTGCCCTTAAATGCGACGATGGCGATAATCGCGATCACCACGAGCACGCCGACCAAGATGGCATACTCGGTGGTACCCTGTGCACTCTCCTCCTGCAGTAGCTCCTTGGCGCGCTGACGAACATGTGCCGCCCGGCAAAACGCCCAGCCCTGGACCTTGCCAGCAGCGTCAGTCATCGTGTTCATGTATTCCTCCCTACATCATCCCGCCTGCTCCCAGCAGCGGGCCCAATATGGACAGAAGCAACGCCGGCAAGATGAGCGTGCCGGTGGGAATCAGCAGCTTGACGGGCGCACGCTCAATCTCGCGCTCGACCGCGGCGCGATGAGCCGCACGGATCTCGCGACTTTGAGCGGCCAGTGTCTCGGCAAGTGGGGCACCCAGGGCGAGTGCCTGCCCCACCGTAATGGCAAAGGTCTCGAGCGCTCGCACGTCCAGGTCGCGCGCGGCGGCCAACAACTCGTCCTCACGCGTGCCCACGCCCACCTGCCACGCCATGCAGGCCCGCTCAAGGCGAAGAGCCAGCACTGACCGGCGGTTGGCGCAGAAAATCTCAAGCGCCGCATCAAACGAAAGGCCGGCCGAAAGACCCAAGCGCACAACATCGATCATCTCGGACACTTCGCCGAGCGACACTCGCGCCGGGCCGCCCGCTCCAACCGCGCCCTTCACTCGCGCGGTCAGGGCATCGACCACCGAGCGACCCGCGGCAGCGACCAGCACCGCCTCGCGCTTGCAGGCCCCTGCGATCTTGCGCGCATCCGCCCGATCCAAACCCGTCGCGACAAATACACTCAGGGCACACAGGCAAGCCACAACTGCAACCAGGGCGCTCATAGCTCCACCCGCATAATGCGCCGGATAACCACCAGGGCAACGACGTTGAGGGCTAGACCCAGCACCACAGCGCCCGCACCGGCAGGCGTCGCAAGACCGCGACGAAAATCTGCCGAAAGCAGCGCCAACACCGCGCACATGCCCGCCGGCATCGCCGCGACCATATGCGCAGACATGCGAGCCTGCGACGTCTTAACATCCAGGCGGCGCTTGAGCTCAATGCGCTCCCCCACCATGCTCGACGCCTCGGACAGTAAGTCGGCAAGCGGAGCACCGGTGCGCTGAGACACCTTAAGCGCCAAGGTCACAAGCGAAAGGCCGGGGGCGTCGATGCGCACGAGCAAGTCATCGAGCGCGTCGGTCGCCGAGATGCCGCAATCGATCGCCGCCGCTACCCGCAAAAACTCGGTATGCACCGGTTCTTGCGCATGAGCGCCCACAAAGCGCATGCCCTGGGCCAGCGAATGTCCCGAGGCAAGCGACATGGAAAGTGCGGTAAACGCCTCGGGCATGGCCTCTTCTGCATCGTGTTGCTCGCGCCGGCTCTCAAAGCCATCCCGAGCGGCGCCAGCGGCAATCGGAGCAACAAGTCCCAAGGCAAACCCGAGGGGCGATAACGACACCATCGTTAGCAAAACGCAGCAGACACCGCTCGATAGCAGCAGAAACGCCAAACGCCCCGAAGCATCTTCGATCACGAGGCCAAGGCGACGCGCCGGAGCCAGCGATGCCCACGAACGGGCAATCTTTTTCAGCAGATCGTTTTCCACCAACTCACGCGGCAGCTTCTCTGCCACCGTCTCGAACGCCTGACGCGCCAGCTCCGCCGGCGGCACCTGCGGCACACGAGGTTCCGCCCCGCACGCCGTCGCGACAGAAAACCCTGCCAAACCCCCTACGACGAGGGGCACAGCGACCTCCATTCGTCCACCTCCTCTTGTGTGAGCGTCCCCGACCGCAGGCCTTCTGCGATAAACGGCGGCTCGCGGTCAAGCGTCCAGGTGCGCTCGGCGGCATCGAAAGTCACATAGCGCTCGAGCTCTACGCCGCCCGACGCGGCGCGACGCACCCCCGAATACGAGGAGACGAAGCGCCTGCCATCGGCGTGGCGCTCGGACATCACGATGCCGTCGAGCGCCATGGCAATCTGCTCTTCGATGAGCTCGCTCGGCAGATCGATGCCATAACGTGCAAGCAACGTCAGACGCACCACGGTCTCCTGCTCGGAACCCGCATGAAGCGTGGTGAGCGACCCGTCGTGGCCCGTGTTCATGGCCTGCAACATGTCGCAGCACTCGGCACCGCGCACCTCGCCCACCACGATGCGGTCGGGGCGCATGCGCAGGGCATTGGTCACCAGGTCGCGGATCGTCACCGCGCCCTCGCCCTCAATTGAAGCCTCGCGCGCCTCTAGACGCACCACGTGCGGATGATGCGCAAACTTGAGCTCGGCAGAGTCCTCGATCGTCACGATGCGCTCGCCGGTGGAAATCTCACATGACAACGCGTTGAGCAGGGTGGTCTTACCAGATCCCGTGCCTCCCGCAACCGCCAGGTCCTGTCGCAGCGACACCGCGCACGACAACAGCTGCGCATACCAAAGCGGCAGCGACCCCAGCCCCACAAGCTCGTCCAGCGAGCAGATGCGGTCCGAGAACTTTCGGATGGTGAGAATCGGTCCGTCAATCGCCACAGGCGGAATCACCGCGTTGACGCGATAGCCCGTTTTGAGGCGGGCGTTGACGATGGGGCTGCGCTCGTCGATACGGCGGCCAAGTGGCGAGATGATGCGGTCGATAAGCACACGGATCTGTTCATCATCCTCAAACGCATGCTCGATGGGGTGCAAGACGCCGCCGCGTTCAAAGAAAGCCGAGCGGCAGCCGTTGATCATGATCTCGGTAACGGTGTCGTCCTCGATGAGCGGCTGCAACGGCCCCAGGCCCACTACGTCATCCAAAATCTCGTCGATGATGGTCTCGCGCTCGGTCGTCGCGAGATCGGTCGGTTCCTCAACATTGAGCGCCGCCTCCACCGCGGGACGCAATTCCGAGCGGGCAAGTGCCGGGTCGATATAGGCGCTGATACGCGCCACTTCGTCGTAACCCATGCGGTCCATCACGGCGCACTTGGTGCGTCGTTTCACCGCGCGGCGACGCCCCGCATCTACAGGCGCTGCCCCCGCTGCAGCGCCGGCAGCCTTAATCCTCGTTTGCAGGCTCATCGCTGATCACCCTCGCGCGACCAGGGAAGGCGGATACGCGGGCGTTCGGTGCGCGTTGCACGGTCGGCGACCATATCGCTCCAAGGGCCGACGGCGCACCCCAGTTCCACGAGCATCTCGCGCGTGGCCTCGCGCACGCTGGTCGCAAAAGCGCTGGTCTGCCCCACTGCCTCATCAGCGCGCCCAAACGCCATGAGCGCGGCGAGATCCTGCCCGCCATCGGCGATACGAATCTTGGAGCTCAACGCACAGGCAATCTCAAAGCGCATGGCGACGTCCTCGTCTGCCCCGCGCGCACCGAACCGGTTGAACACGGCGCTCATGCGCGTGCGCGGCACACCTACTCGACTTGCCAGTTCAATGACGCGCGACGCCGATGTCGCGGACGACACCGCAGCATCGCCAACGATCAGGCAGCGGTCGCTCGCCGCCACCGCAGCCGCCACGGCGTCGCCCCAAAAGACCGAGGTATCGATAAAGACTACGTCGGATTCGCGACGCAAAACATCAAGCAGTAGCTCCACCGGACGTGCCATGAGCTCGGCTTGCTCGGGCGCCGCAACGGGACCCCAGAGCGTAACGCCTGGCGCCACGCGCATCGATGTGGCTACGATATCCGGCTCGGTGAGCGCGCCCGCCGCCGCCGGCTCGATAAGTGCCGCCATATCGCGCGGAGCATCGACGCCTAACAAGTCGTAAAGGTTTCCAAACATCAGGTCCAGGTCGAGCACGGCGGCACGCAAGCCCAACAGCGACGATGTGTGTGCCATGGTGGCAACGATCGTCGACTTGCCGCAACCGCCCGAACCCGAAATGGCGCAGATGACCGGAGCTCGATGCTGCGGAGCGGCAGCGTCTGCCGGCGGCATCGGAGGCGGCGGGGCGGG
>CABUUK010000075.1 GCA_902494765.1 uncultured Collinsella sp. | reverse complement strand
GAGCATCAGCAGCAACGAACATGCCTCGGGCTTGCCGGTGGCCATCGGAATGTCGTCGAAGGGACGGTTGCGGTCCACGTGCGACTCGAGCGTGCCATCGACCTCGCCCGGCTCGAGCCCGCCGAGCAGCTGCGCCGCGCGGTCGAGCATGTCGACCGGACCGTCGAGCGTCGAGAGCGCCTGCGCCAGCACGCGCTCCATGCAATCCTCCACCGCGTTGAGCGTCACGAGCTCCTGCGGCACCACGGCAGACGTACGGTTGCGCACGCGCGCCACAAACTCGAGCGTCGACAGGTACACGTCGCCAAAGGGCGCATAATCGCCCTGGTAGCCACCGCAAAGTGCGGGCGCCGCCAGCGCGTACTCAGTTTTGGACAGCGGGCTCAACACCATCGCGCCCAGCTCGAGCGCCGTATCCTCCAGCATGAGGCCCAGCGTGCGAGAGCGCAGGCGCTCGGCATCGCCCGCCGACACATCGCGGTCGAGTACGCGTGCGGCATCCGGCGCATCGCGCTCAACCGTGCGAATATGCAGGCGCTCGGCAATCGCGCGAACGGCGGCGCAACGGGCGGCTTCGGCCTCTTCCTGCGCCGGCGTAAAGATACGGTTGCGGTCCAACACCAGGCCGATCACATTGCGCGAACCCAGGGCGTCGACGGCAAGCGCCGCCAGCAGGGACGACGGCAAGTCGCCCTCGAGCGCCACCACGGCGCGCGACGTGCCGTGGGCGCGGGCGTTATCGCGAACGGCGAGCACCAGCGCCTGCCACAGCCACTCCTCAGAGCGAAACTCGGGCAGCTCGTGGTCCTCCAAGGCATCGAGCATCACGCCGCGCTGGATCTCCTGAACCAGTAGGCTCTCCTCAAAACACGGCGCTTGGGCCACCACGCGGCCGCAGTCGTCGAGCACAAACGAGCCGCCGGTATACACCGACTCGTCGTACGCACCGACCGGCGCCATGCAGGCAAACCATACGCTGCGCTTGGAGGCGATCTTGCGGTAGGCACCGCTGCGCACGGCTGCGATCGCAGCGGTCTCGCGGTCGGTCATATCAAACGCGTTGAACTGAAAATAGGCGATGAGGTCGACGCCGGTCGGCAGCATCTCGAGCTCGCGGTCCAAGTCGAAGATCACGGCGATACGCACGCCGTCCACATCGAAGACTGGCGGCGCCCAACGGGCATCGCCGTTCCCACCGCGCTGCAGGGCAATGCTCGAACGGGCCGGCACCACACGACCGTCCTTGAGCATCATATAGTCGAGCAGGGGCTGGCCCTCAAACGAAACCGCTGCGGGCACGATGCAGATCATATCGAGCTCTTGGATACGCTCGGCGACGCCGGTCAAGCCGGCAAGCATGTCGTGCTCAAAGTCGGCAGCGCCCACCAGGCCGCCGGGCAGGGCTCCCATAAAGAGCGGAGCCGGCACGCACAGCACGCGCGCACCGCGCTCGTGGGCCAGGCGCGCCTGGTCCTCGATGCGACCGCAGATACCCTCAATATCACCCAGGCGCATATCGATCTGTGCAAGTGCGAGCTTCATGGCTCAGCCCTTTCCGTCGTAAACCATCGTTGTCGTAGTAAAAGCGCCGGCCACAAGATGCAGTCGGCGCTTGCATGTGCATATGCTAGCTATGATACCCCGAGCGGGGGCGCGCTCCTAGAACGTCGCGGACCACAACCCGTGCAGGTTGCAATAGGCATAGACGGTACCGGTCTTGGAACCGCCGGCAAAAAACGTCGCGGGCTTCATGCCGGGCTGGAGGTAATGGACCTCCAGACGGCCCTCGGCCTCAAGGGCGATCCACTCGATGTAGTGCTCGGGCACCATAGGATGCTCGACCGAGCCCACGCGCGCACGGATCACGTGACCGTCGCGCTCGCTCTCAACGACCGGCACGTGCTTCTCGTACGCCGCATCCTCGGTGTTCGCGGTCAGCTCCGTGCAGCCGGCAGGGGTTGCAACGTCGTTGCCAAGGGCGGCAATGAGCTTGCCGTCGGGGTCCTTAAAGAATTTCGCCATGATGTTCTCCTTTGCTGATGTGCCGATGTTCTTGAGGTTCTTATGCCCAAAGGCAAGCGAACCATCCACGGCATGGCAAATGAACACATAACGAGCGAGGCTAGCGCAAGGGGCCAGAGCGCGCCGGCAACCCGGAGCCGTCTCGGCAGCCCCGGTTGCCATCTGCGCAGTTAACGCCCGTCGCCGCCGAGCAGCGCCAGAACGTCCTCGCGGGTAAACAGCGCCGAGGAGATGCCGTCGCCGCCGAGCACGCTGTTGACCAGGTCGCGCTTGGACTCCTGCATCTGCATGATGCGCTCCTCGATCGTGTCCTTGGCGATGAGCTTGTACACGGTCACGGTATGTTGCTGGCCAATACGGTGCGCGCGGTCGGTCGCCTGGTCCTGCGCGGCCACGTTCCACCACGGGTCGTAGTGAATGACCACGTCGGCCGCCGTCAGGTTGAGGCCCACGCCGCCCGCCTTGAGCGAGATCAGAAACACCGGAACCTCGCCCTCCTGGAACTGCGCGACCATCTTGGCGCGGCTTTCCTTGGACGATGCGCCCGTGAGCTTAAGAAAGCCGATGTCCTCCTTGGCCAGGCGCTTGCCGATGATATCGAGCATGCCCGTGAACTGGCTGAACAGCAGAATGTGGTGCCCGCCGTCGAGCGCACCGTGCACGAGCTCCATGCAAGCGTCGAGCTTGGCGCTCCCTGCCTTGTAGTCCTCGTAGTGTAGATGCGGGTCGCAGCAGATCTGGCGCAGCTTGGTGAGCTCGGCGAGCACCTTGAGCTTGTCTTTCTTAAACTCGGATGCCTCGCGATGCTGCACCTGCTGGGCGATACGGTCTTGGTTGGCCAGGTAGAGCTTGCGCTGCTCGCCGGTGAGCTGTGCCATGACGGTGTCTTCGATCTTCTCGGGCAGGTCGGCCACCACGTCTTCCTTAACGCGGCGCAGCACAAACGGCGACACGAGCGCCTGCAAGCGAGCGGCGCTGTCACCCTCGGCGTGCTCGACCGGGCTTTCGAAGCGCTTGGCAAACGACTCGCGCGTGCCAAGCAGGCCCGGCATCAAAAAGTCGAAGATGCTCCAGAGCTCGGACAAGCGGTTTTCGATGGGCGTGCCCGTCAGGGCAAAGCGCACACCGGCCGGCAGGCGCTTGGCGGCACGCGCTACCTGCGTGAGCGGGTTTTTAATGTACTGGGCCTCATCGAGCACCACACGGGCAAAGTCCTGCTCGGCATACTCGTCGATATCGCGGCGCATGAGGTCATACGACGTCACGACCACGTTATGCTCGGCCACGCCGGCTATCTGCACGCGGCGCTGCGCTTTGGCGCCCACAATGGCACACACATCGAGCGAAGGCGCAAAGCGCTCCAGCTCGGCGGTCCAGTTGTACACAAGCGACGCAGGACATACCACGAGCGTGGGCTTAGTGTCCCTCGCCTCCACGCGCGCCAGGATATGTGCGATCATCTGCAATGTTTTGCCCAGGCCCATATCGTCGGCCAAGATGCCGCCGAGGCCCAGGTGCTCGAGCGAGCCGAGCCACTGGTAGCCGTCGACCTGGTAGCCACGTAGCGTGGCCTTGAGAGATGCCGGCACCGTAAAGTCCATCTTGCCGAGCGTGTCCAGACGCTCAACGGTGCGACGGAATGCGGCATCGCGATCGGCCTCGAGCGCGGGCGTGCGTGCAAGCATGCTATCGACAAACAGGGTGCTCGACGCGGAAAGCGACACGCCGTCGAGCAAGTCGACCGCATCGACGCCCAGGTCCTCGGCAAGACCAAACGCGGCACGGGCACCCTCGTCCAGGCGTACGATGTCGCCGGACGTCAGGCGCGCAAACGTCTGGTGGCGCTTATACGAGTCCAGATAGATGGCAAGGTCTGCCGCTGAAAGGCCGCTCGCGCCCAGTTCGACGTCGAGCAGGTTACTCTTGACGGTCGCGCGCACCGAAAGCTTGGGCGCAGGGCGCACCGAAATCTGGCGCAGACGATCGCTGAGCATGACCTCGCCCAGCTCGGACAGGGCGGACAGGCCCTCGGTCAGCAAGTGGAACAGGCTCTCGTCGTCGCGCTCCTCAAACGCCAGGCCGCCCTCGTAAAAGTCGAAATACAGGGCCGCCGTGTCCATAACACGAAACTCTGATATCTCGTCGCGCGGCGGCACGCCCGGGCGCTGCTCTTCGAAGGGGCTGCCCGGAGCGCCCAGGCTAAAGAGATCTGCCGACCAGTCGCCGTAGGAAACCGTAATCTTGCAGGTCACAAGCCCGTCATCGACACCGATTGCCATGGCAAAGCTCGGCTCGGGCGCCACGGTGTCGAGCACGGCGGGAGCGGTGAGGTC
>CABUUK010000074.1 GCA_902494765.1 uncultured Collinsella sp. | reverse complement strand
TGATCCCCGAGCCGCGCCACACCACGCGCAGCACCGCTCCGCGCATCGTCTCCATTCAGGTTCCGACCGACAAGATCCGCGACGTCATCGGTTCCGGCGGTAAGGTCATCCGCGGCATCCAGGACGAGACCGGCGCCTCGGTCGACATCCAGGAGGACGGTACCGTCTTTGTCGGCGGCACCGGCGAGTCCGTCGACCAGGCTGTCGAGCGCATCAAGCTCATCATCAAGGTTCCCGAGCCGGGCGAGGAGTACACCGGTCGCGTGGTCTCCATCCAGCCCTTCGGTGCCTTCGTGAACCTGTTGCCCGGCAAGGACGGCCTGCTGCACATCTCCCGCGTCGCCAAGGGCCGCGTGGAGAAGGTCGAGGACGTCCTCAACGTGGGCGACGAGGTCAAGGTCGTCGTCATCGAGGTCGACGATCGCGGCAAGATCTCGCTCGATCGTCTGGATAAGCCCGAGGCCCCGGCTCGCGCCGAGGGTGCCTCCGAGGGCGACGGCGAGCACTTCCAGCGTCGTGAGCGTCCGCGTCGCGAGCGCTCCGAGCGCAGCGACCGTCCGCGCCGTCCCGGCGACAACGGAGGCCGCAAGCCCCGCCGTCACCACGACGCCGAGTAACAGCTAAACATAAGCAGCTCAACAAGGGCGACTCCTAAGGGGGTCGCCCTTTTGCTTGCGCCCGGGAGGGCCGCATATGAAGTTTCCTGCTCTACAATCCTGCGCAAGACGGAAAGCACATTAAGTGCTTTCCTTTGCGTGCGGAACTCGCGATAAACTTCATATGCGTCCCTCCCGGGCGCAAGCAAAAGGGCTGGTTAGTGCCGCTCGCTATTTAGTTAGACAGTCTATTCAGTAGTCAGATTTCAGATCAGTAGATAGACACAGCAGTATTTCCCCTGATAAAACCTACCAAAATAAACCTATCTCATATTGGCAGGTCAGGGCTCAGCGGCCCCGGCACTGGCTAAGTTTATCGCGAGTTCCGCACGAACAGGAGGCCACTTAATGTGGCCTCCGTCGTGAGCAGGACTGTAGAGCAGGAAACTTAGCCCGTGCCGGGGCCGCTGAGCCCTGACCGGCGGGATACACAGGTTCAGATGGGGCTTTGATGCATGGGTGGTCTGTTGTTGTGCAAATGGGTATCATACTATGGTTATTGCATCGACTCTGCGATGCATTGTTGTACGTTCCCGGCGGTCGGTTTGCCAGAAGCGCCCCGTCGGTTGTTCCAGACCCGTTTCGAAGAAAGGAAACCACACTAACCTATGGCAGCTAAAAAATCATCTCCCTTGAAGATCATTCCGCTCGGCGGCCTTGACGGCATCGGCAAGAACATGACGGTCTTCGAGTGCGGCGACGACATGGTGCTCGTCGACGCTGGCCTCATGTTCCCCGACGACTCCCAGCCTGGTATCGACCTGGTGCTTCCTGACTACACCTACGTTCTTGAAAACGAGGAGAAGCTCCGCGGTATCGTCGTCACCCACGGCCACGAGGACCACACCGGTTCGCTTCCGTATCTGCTGCAGGACCTCAACAACAAGGTGCCCATCTTCTCGAGCAAGCTGACGCTTGGCTTTATCGAGGGCAAGCTCTCTGAGTTCCGAATCCGCGCGCCCAAGTTCCGCGAGGTCAAGGGCGGAAGCCATGTCAATCTCGGTGGCATCTCGCTCGACTTCTTCTCGATGACGCACTCCATCCCCGGCGCTCTGGGCGTGTTCATTCGCACTAACCAGGGCACCGTTATGCACACCGGCGACTTTAAGCTCGACCAGACGCCCATCGACGGCGTTACGCCCGACTATGCCGCTATCAGCCGCTTTGCCAAGCAGGGCATCGACCTACTGCTTTCCGACTCCACCAATGCCACGGTTCCCGGCTTTACCAAGTCAGAGGCCGAGGTTGGTCCCAACCTGCTGCACGCCATCAAGAACGCCCCGGGTCGCGTGTTCGTCGCGTCGTTCTCGAGCCACATCCATCGTTTGCAGCAGATCTGCGATGCCGCCCGCAAGTGCGGCCGTAAGGTCGTTGTGACCGGTCGCTCCATGCTCACTAACACCCGCGTGGCGCGCGAGCTTGGCTACCTCAACATCGACGACGCCGATATCATCGATGCCTTTGACATTGATAACCTGCCTGACGACAAGATTGTCGTCATGTGCACCGGTTCGCAGGGCGAGCCGCTGTCGGCCCTGTCCCGCATGGCCAATGGCGAGCACAAGACGCTCTCCATCCACGAGGGCGATACCGTTATCCTCTCGGCAACTCCTGTTCCCGGCAATGAGAAAGCCGTCCAGCAGGTCGTCAACAGCCTGGCCAAGCTCGGTTGCGACGTGTGGGATAAGAACCGCGCTCTCGTTCACGTCTCCGGTCACGGTAGCCAGGAAGAACTCAAGCTCCTGATGGCCATGGCCAAGCCCACCTACTTTATGCCGGTTCACGGCGAGGCCGTGCATCTGCGTGCCCATGCCCAGCTTGCTCGTAAGATGGGCATCAAGGATGATCACATCTTTATCCTCGATAACGGCGACACGCTCGAGATGCGCGGCGGTATCGTCAAGCGCGGTACGCCCGTCGAGTCCGGCGTCGTCTACGTCGACGGCCTGCGTATCGGCGATACCGACCCCATCGTCTTGCGCGATCGCCAGAAGCTCGCCAACGACGGTATGGTTACCGCTGTTGCCATCGTCTCGCTCAAGCACAAGAAGATCGAGGCCATCGAGTTCTCGGGCCGCGGCGTCTCGTTTGCCATCGACGACCAGTTCTCCGAGGATGCCTCCGCGTCTATTATGAAGACGATCGAGAAGGGTAAGTTTAGCTTTACCAGCAGCGGTTCCGATGCCATTCGCAAGGCCGTGCGCGACTCGCTCTCCAACTTTATCTGGAGCCGTACGCGCACTCGTCCGATGATCATCCCGGTCGTCATGGAGGTTTAGTTTGGCGCGCGGATCTGCAAAAAACGCCAAAGGCAATAAGGCCAACAACCAACCGGCATCTGCTAAGGGTGCCGGTTCCCATCTGCGTGCCAATAAGGGTCACGAGTCCGAGTTCGATGATTTCGAGCCCTTGGTCGAGCCCTCGGCCAACCGCGATATCGCCGGCGTGGTCATTGCCGTCTTGGCGATTGCGTCCTTTATTGCCGTGATTTCGCCGGCGACTGCGCCCGTTACGGCTGCGGTTGCCGGTTTCTACCACTTGGGCTTTGGTCTGGGCGCCTACGTGCTGCCGATCGTCATTTTGCTGTTTGCCGCCACGCTCTTTTTAGGCGAGGACTCGCCGCTCAACGCGCGCTCTGTTGCGGGCGGCGCCGTGGTCTTTATCGCCGTCGTCTCCATTCTTTCGTTGATGGTGCCAGGTACGAGCGACTCGTGCGACCTTATGTTCACGCCGCAAAATCTGTCCGCCTCGGGTGGCTACATTGGTGCGTTTATTGCGAGTGCGCTGCAGAATGCCCTGGGTAAGCCTATCGCGATGGTGGTCCTGTTGGGCCTTGTCGTCGTGGGCCTGGTCATCATCGGCTTTTCGGTGGGCGGCGTTTTGCGCTCTGCTCGCGACCGTGCGGCTGATTTTGCCGAGCGCCGTCGTGCCGATGTTAACGCGAGTCCGTGGGGTGACGATGAGGCCCTGTCGGTGCCCGGCGTTGCCCGTCCTCACCTGAGCATTCTTCGTCAAAAGGGCTCCGATGCTGCCGTGACCACGGTCATGGGCAACGATGTGGACCCGGTTTTGGACGATGACGACGAGGACGAGGATCCGTTTGTCGACGTGTCCGATGCCGTGGAAGCTGAGCGCGCTAAGACGACGCTGTTGCCGCGCCGCCATGCCAAGAAGGGCAAGGCTGCGCCCAAACTCAATACGAGTGAGCCCGACCCGTCTTGGTCCGAGAGCGAGATTGAGCTCACCGAGGGCGATGACGAGGACGACGAGGCTCCGATTGAGACCGCAAAGACAACTTTGCTGCCGCGTCGCCATGCAAAGCGCGACCAGGTAACCGGTCAGCTTTCGATGGAAGACGACCCCGATAAGATCGACGAGTCCGAGCCGCCGTTTGCCGTGAATCCTGTCTCGGCAGCACCTCAGATCCCCGACTTCTTGAAGCATCCCAAGGTTGCCGATGCGCCTGCCTTGAGTGCTGTCGAATCGGCTGCGGCTAGCGATGGGGGAGCGGACGGCGGCGCCGAAGATAACGAGGGCGAAGAAGAGGACGGCCTCAAACTTCCGCCACTTGAGATTCTGCATGCCAACCCGCAGTCGGCTTCCTCCGCGTCTTCTGACAAGGAGCTGGAACAGACTGCCGAGTCGCTTCAGTCCACCTTGCTGGAGTTTGGTCGTAGTGCCCGCGTGGTCGGCTGGATCGCCGGCCCCACGGTGACGACCTTTAAGCTGCAACCTGGCGAGGGCGAGCGCGTGAGCAAGATTTCGAGCCTCGAGGACGATATCGCGCTATCGCTTGCTGCCCAGTCGGTGCGTATCTTTGCCCCGATCCCCGGCACCTCGCTTGTGGGTATCGAGATCCCCAATCGCAAGCGCCAGAACGTCAACCTGGGCGACGTGCTTCCCTATGTGAAGGGCGGTCCGCTCGAGCTCGCCATCGGTCGAGATGCCGAGGGTACGCCGGTCGTCGCTGACCTTGCCAAGATGCCCCACCTGCTGATCGCCGGTACCACGGGTTCCGGTAAGTCGGTCATGATCAACTCCATCATCACGACCTTGCTCATGCGCGCCCTTCCCGAGGACGTTCGTCTGATCATGGTCGACCCCAAGCGCGTCGAGCTTGCGGGCTATAACGGTCTGCCGCATCTTTACGTGCCTGTAGTGACCGAGCCCAAGCAGGCCGCGAGCGCTCTGCAATGGGCCGTGTCCGAGATGGAGCGTCGCCTGAAGGTCTTCGAGCGTCTCAACGTGCGTAAGATCTCGACCTACAACGAAAAGCAGGCCGCCGGCGAGTTTGAGCATTACGATAACCCGCTGCAAAAGATGCCCTACCTGGTCATCATCATCGACGAGCTCTCGGACCTGATGATGGTCGCCGGTAAGGATGTCGAGGCCTCGATCGTGCGTATTGCGCAGCTGGGCCGTGCCGCCGGTATTCACCTCATCGTGGCTACGCAGCGTCCGAGCTCCAACGTGGTGACGGGCCTTATCAAGGCCAACATCACCAACCGCATCGCCTTTAACGTTGCCACGGGCATCGACTCGCGCGTCATCATTGACCAGATGGGTGCCGAAAAGCTCACCGGTTTGGGCGACATGCTGTTTTCCAAGGTCGACTGGGGCAAGCCTCGCCGTATTCAGGGCTGCTTTGTCTCGGACGACGAAATCAACGAGATTGTCGAGTTCGTCAAGTCGCAGAGCGAGCCCGACTACCACGAGGAGATCCTGTCTGCCGTGGCGCCCGCTTCGATGTCCATGGCGGGTGGCGGCATTGTCC
>CABUUK010000073.1 GCA_902494765.1 uncultured Collinsella sp. | reverse complement strand
GGTCGGCCCCATGCCGTCCTCCGTCGCCAGGAGGAAGAGCTCGACCTTCTCCCTGCTGTACATGCGAACCTCCAGTCCGGACCGCTTCACGGTCCAACTTTCTGTCCGCACCCCCAAACGGGAACTATTTCACCGCAACTTATTGATGGCGTGTTTGGTTGGTGCCTGTTGATGGTTTGGATATCGGGGAGGGCGGGCTCCGTTATAATCGCCTAGAACATTAAATGGAAACGGGACGGGAGCCATATATGCGCCAGGGTTTCGACAACGCGAAGTATATCGAGCTGCAGGCCGCTCATATTAAGGAGCGCATCTCGCAGTTTGGCGGCAAGCTGTATTTGGAGTTTGGCGGCAAGCTGTTTGACGACTATCACGCGAGTCGCGTGCTGCCGGGTTTTGAGCCGGACAGCAAGTTCCGCATGCTCAAGAGCATTGCCGACGACGTCGAGGTCATCATCGCCATTAACGCGAACCACATCGAGAAGAACAAGGCTCGCGGTGACCTGGGCATTACCTATGACGAGGACGTTTTGCGCCTGGTCGACCTGTTCCGCGGCAACGGTTTTGCTGTCGCGGCCGTGGTCATCACCCAGTACGCCGGCCAGCCCGCCGCCGATGTGTTCCGCAATCGCCTGAACGCGCTCGGCATTCCTGCCAAGCTGCACTATCCCATCGAGGGCTATCCGCACGACGTCGACCTGATCGTGTCCGACGACGGCTATGGCAAGAACGAGTTTGTCGAGACCACTCGTCCGCTCGTTGTGGTCACCGCTCCCGGCCCTGGCTCGGGCAAGCTCGCCACCTGCCTGTCTCAGCTCTATCACGAGCACAAGCACGGCACCGCCGCCGGCTATGCCAAGTTCGAGACTTTCCCGGTCTGGAATCTGCCTCTTACGCATCCGGTCAACATCGCCTATGAGGCCGCCACGGCCGACCTTGACGATGCCAATATCATCGACTCCTTCCACTTGGAGGCCTACAACAAGACCACGGTCAACTACAACCGTGACGTCGAGGCCTTCCCAGTGGTCCGTGCTCTGATGGAAAAGATCCTGGGCAAGAGCCCCTACCAGAGCCCCACGGACATGGGCGTCAATATGGTCGGTTTTGCCATTACCGATGACGATGCCTGCCGTGACGCTTCCAAGATGGAGATCGTCCGCCGCTACTTTACCGCGGTCGAAAATGTGCGCCGTACCGGCGTGGGCGATGAGCAGGTTGATCGTCTCAAGATCATTATGAAGAAGGCCGGTATCGACAAGAACTACTCGCCGGCACGCTCGGCCGCTCTTACCAGGGAGCAGCTGACGGGTGGCCCCGTAGGCGCCATGGTCATGCCCGACGGCTCCGTGGTGACCGGCAAGACTTCCACGCGCCTGGGCGCCGCGAGCTCGCTCATCATGAATGCACTTAAGCATGTCTCGGGCGTTGACCTTGAACTCGAGGTCATTAGCGATGAGGCGATCGAGCCTATCAGCAAGCTCAAGACGCATTTCCTGGGTAGCAAGAACCCGCGCCTGCACACCGACGAGACGCTTATGGCGCTCTCGATCACCTCGGCAACGAGCGAGACGGCGGCCCGCGTCCTTTCGGGCCTGGAGCAGCTGCGTGGCTGCGATGCATTCTTTAGCGTGATCATCTCGCCGACGGACGAGACGGTGTTGCGCAAGCTGGGCATCAACGTGTGCTGCGAGCCCAAGTTCGAGCGCCGTGGCTTCTTCCACCGCTAAGCCTGGATAAATTGGTCTTAAAGGGGCGCATCGGATATACATTCGGTGTGCCCCATTTATCAACAAAGCTACCGTTTAACCTAAAATTAGCCCGTTTACCTGCCTATAAGCGATTTGGGCGGTATACAATAACCCTAATTGTTTCATCCTTTTGCGGGGATGCCGCATGATGGATGTTGCCGGCCATCATGGGGTGTGCCGGTCGCGCACGGTGCAAGTGATGCCCGTGCTCGGTTTGAGGAGGCTGCCATGGCTGGCAAGGGTCGTGCGAGTGTCAACGATATGAAGCGTGTCGAGGTGCAGGTGCTGATGGAGATTGCACAGCAGTCCGAAGACAACGGCGGATTTTATGGCTTTTCGCGAAAGACGCTTGCCGAGCGTGTGGGGGTGTCTCCGTATCGCGCCCGCGCGGCAATTGAACGCTTGGAATCCGAAGACATCATTGAGGTCGTCTCGCGCTACAGCGACGACGGCGGCCAGCTCGCAAATGGTATTTGTCTTACGGAGCGTGGCGAATGGTATCTAGAGGGCATCCGTGCCGGTATGCTCGTGCAGGACTTGATCAAGGACGAAGTCGCCGATCGATAACGGCGCGCATTCATAGTGGAAACGACGCCGCCTGGGCAACTGGGCGGCGTTTTGTTTCTAGATGGAGAAATGCGATTGCGCGTAAGAAAAATTGTGTGCGGCGCGCGTCGCGAGTATTACAATGAAGACCCGTAAGATGTGTATGGACAACTTCTACGGGAAGCGCAGGTAACTCAATATGACCAAGCATGTGTTCGTGACCGGCGGCGTGGTTTCGTCTCTGGGCAAGGGTATTACCGCGGCCTCGCTGGGCCGTCTGCTCAAGTCGCGCGGCTACAAGGTAACGATGCAAAAGGCCGACCCGTATCTGAACGTCGACCCCGGCACCATGAGCCCGTTCCAGCATGGCGAGGTCTTTGTGACCGAGGACGGCTACGAGTCCGATCTGGACCTGGGCCACTACGAGCGCTTTATTGATGAGAACCTGACCCGCGATTCCAACTTTACGACTGGTGCCATCTATAAGAGCCTGATCGCCCGTGAACGTCGCGGTGACTTTTTGGGCGGCACCGTGCAGGTGATTCCGCACGTCACGAACGCCATTAAGGATAAGTTCCGTCGTATTGAGGAGCAGACCGGCTCCGACGTGGTCATCACTGAGTTGGGCGGCACCATCGGTGACATCGAGTCGCAGCCGTTTGTCGAGGCCATCCGCCAGTATCGCAAGGAGGCCGGCCCCGAGAACGTCTGCTACATCCACGTGTCGCTCGTTCCCTATATCGCCGCCGCCCACGAGGTCAAGACCAAGCCGACGCAGCACTCCGTCAAGGAGCTCCGCAGCTTTGGCATCCAGCCCGATATTATCGTTCTGCGCTCCGATCACCATATCGACGATGCCATCCGCGGCAAGATCGCAAGCTTCTGCGACGTCGACACCGACTGCGTCTTTACCAACGAGGACTGCGCGAGCATCTACGATGTTCCGCAGCTGCTCGCCGAGCAGGACTTTGACCTGCGCATTTGCGAGCGTCTGGGTCTGGACCCGCGTGAGCGCGACATGAGTCAGTGGAACGAGTTCCTGCGCAAGCAGAACCATGCCAACCAGCACGCCGACAAGGTGAAGATCGCCGTCGTGGGCAAGTATACGCAGCTGCCCGATGCCTACCTGTCGGTTATCGAGGCCCTGCACCATGCGGGCGTGTTCTACGATCGCCACGTTGACGTGCAGCTGGTCGATGGCGAGAGCCTCGACGAGCAGAACGTCTCCGAGGTCCTGGGTGACGCCTCGGGCATCTTGGTCCCTGGCGGCTTTGGCAAGCGCGCCCTGGAGGGCAAGATCCTCGCGGCCGAGTTCGCCCGCGAGCACAAGATTCCGTATCTGGGCATTTGCCTGGGTATGCAGGTGGCCGTGTGCGAATTTGCCCGCAACGTGGTCGGCCTTGCCGGCGCCAGCTCTTCCGAGTTCGATCCTGATGGCCCGTATAGTGTCATCGACCTGATGAGCTCGCAGGAGGACGTGACCGAGAAGGGTGGCACCATGCGTCTGGGTGCCTATCCGTGCAAGCTCGCCGCCGATTCCCTCGCGCGCGAGGCCTATGGCGAGGAGCTCGTCTACGAGCGTCACCGTCACCGTTTTGAGTTCAACAACGCCTTCCGTGACCAGCTCGAGGACGCCGGTCTGGTAATCTCGGGTCTTTCGCCCGACGAGCGTCTGGTCGAGATGGTCGAGCTGCCGCGCGACGTACATCCGTGGTATGTGGCCACTCAGGCTCATCCCGAGTTCAAGAGCCGTCCGACCAACCCGCAGCCGCTGTTCCGCGAGTTCGTGCGCGCCTCGATTGGCCAGCACGAGGGTGTCGACCGTCTGCAGGTGACGCCCAAGAACCTCGCTACGGACTAAGGGTGCCGGAGAACCAAGAACATACCGAAGCTACTCCCTCGTCGCTCGCTGTGGTGGCGGGGGAGTATCTCGATTACCTTGCGGTCGAGCGGGGTTTGGCGCGCAATACGATTGCGGCCTACCGTCGTGACCTGACGACGTACTGCGCCTATCTGGAGCGGGCTGACATTGCGTCGTTTGAAGATGTGAGCCGTCAGGTCGTGGAGGGCTTTGTTGCCGATCGCCGCGACGGAGGCTATTCCGACGCCTCGGTGGAGCGCGCGCTTGCTGCCGTGAAGGGTCTGCATGCCTTTTTGGTGCGCGATGGGGCCGTGGCCCAAAACCCGACGGCGGCGTTGCGCCTGCCCAAAAAGGCAGATCGCCTGCCGGAATACCTTTCGGTGGAGGATGTCTCGGCACTGCTCGATCAAGACTTTCCCGAGGGCGAGATGGGGCTGCGCGATCATGCCATCTTGGAAGTGCTCTACGGATGCGGTTTGCGCGTGAGTGAGCTGGTTGGGCTCGATGTGGGCGATATCCATATTGATGACGGGTTTGTCCTGGTGCGCGGTAAGGGCTCCAAGGAGCGTCTGGCCCCGTTGGTGGGAAGCGCGGCTCGCGCCCTGACACACTATATAGGTGACGGGCGCACTCTCCTGGCCGCGCATGCTCACGGGATGGAGACCTCGGCGGTCTTTTTAAATAAGAACGGACGTCGCCTGTCGCGCCAGGCCGTGCATGCGATATGCGAGCGGTATGGGCGCCAGGTGGGGCTGGTTGGGCTCCATCCCCACACCCTGCGCCACTCCTTTGCCACCCACATGCTCGCGGGCGGTGCCGACCTGCGTGTGCTGCAGGAGATTTTGGGCCATGCCGATATTTCGACCACGCAGGTCTACACGCATGTCGACCGCACGCAACTGACCGAGGTCTATCTGGCGGCGCATCCGTTGGCACATCGCTAGCACCTCGCTGACCTGCATATTTATAAATATTAAAGGGGACGGGCCCCAGATTGCCGAGACGCACTTTTGCGCACATGGGCAATCTGGGGCCCGTCCCATTTTTCGCCAGACACCGACGCGTTGGTGGGCCGTGTGTACCGTGGGTGGGGGAGTTTGGGGGCGATGTGAACGGTGTGTAAAGGGACGTAAAAATCGCCTCAAGGTCAACTTGAAGGTTGAGGTTCGCGGGCGTGGTTCTACAGGTGGCATCCCGCCTTTGCTGCAAACACAACATATTGTGTTTTCGAACATATGCTCGGGGGTGTTTTACAACATATTGGGGGTGGAGTGGTGGGGTG
>CABUUK010000072.1 GCA_902494765.1 uncultured Collinsella sp. | reverse complement strand
CTCCCGCTCGATTGGGACAGGCAGGCCTTCGAGGCCGAGCGCAAAATGGATTCTAAAAAACACCTTGCCAAATAGGAGCGTCAGACCAGTGTGGCGCCTTGTCCGCAGCTCCGAAGGAGCAGAACAAGGCGCCACACATGGTCGAGGACGTTTTGAAAACTAAGCCCAGCCCCCGCCGGACAGGTCAACCGCTACTCGCAGAGCAGCTTAGCGATCTGGACGGCGTTGGTTGCCGCGCCCTTACGGATTTGGTCGCCGCAGCACCAGAAGGTGATGCCACGCGCGGCCTCGGGGTTCGAGATGTCGCGGCGCACGCGACCGACCCAAATCAGGTCCTGGTCGGACGTGTCCATCGGCATGGGGAAGCGGTCGTGTGCATCCTCGGCAGCCATATCGTCAACCAGCTTGACGCCCGGAGCGGCAGCCAGCGCAACACGGGCCTCGTCAACCGTAATGTCACGCTCGAACTCGAGCGTGATGCTCTCGGAGTGCGAACGCAGCACGGGCACGCGCACGCAGGTGCAGTTCACGCGCAGCTCGGGCAGATGCATAATCTTGCGGCCCTCGTTTTGTAGCTTCATCTCCTCGGAGGTAAAGCCCTCCTCCTTGACGCCGCCAATCTGCGGAATCAGGTTACTCGCCAGCTGGGCGGCAAACGCGCACGGCTCGGGAATCTCCTCGCCGCGGCCCAGGGCGGCCAGCTGAGCCTCGAGCTCGGCCATACCGGGGGCACCGGCGCCCGAAGCTGCCTGATACGTGGACACGATCATGCGCTTCACGCCGGCGAGCTGATGCAACGGCCACGTGGGAACCAGGCCGATGATGGTCGCGCAGTTGGGATTGGCGATAAGGCCGTGATGCCACTTGATATCGTCGGCATTGATCTCGGGCACGACCAGCGGTACCTCGGGATCCATACGGAAGGCATGGCTGTTGTCGACCACGACGGCACCGCGCTTGACGGCCTCGGGCAGCAGCTCCTTGGCGATATCGTCGCCGGCAGCGCCGAGCACGATGTCGCAGCCCTCAAAGGCCTCGGGGCAAGCTTCCTCAATCACGATCTGCTCGCCGCGGAACTCAACGGTCTTGCCCGCGGAGCGTGCACTTGCCAGCAGCTTGAGCTTACCGACTGGGAACTCCTGCTCGTTAAGGCACTCGAGCATCTGGGTGCCCACGGCTCCCGTCGCGCCCAAAATAGCAACCGTGTACTGTTTCATGCTTCCCCCTTTAAAGGTTGTGGCTTTTGCCCGCACGCCGAGCAGGCCGATTATTGTTGCCAGTGTATACAAGAACGGGGCGGGCACGAAACCCGCCCCGTCGAAACGAAACCGAAACGAAACGCCCCGCCGTAGATTTATGAGGCATGTCCCAAAAAATCACCGGGATGACAGCTACTTGTGGAGTGCGGCCAGAGCGGGATCGACCGGCGCGGGAGCCTCCAGGTCGGAGACCTTCACAATGCCGTTCTCATCGGAGAAGGCACGGTAAATGGTCCGAATCGCAAGGTCGAAGTCCTTCTCCTCGACACCGATAATGATGTTGATCTCGTCGCAGCTCTGCGAAATCATGCGCACGCTCACGCCGGCCTGGCCGAGCATGCCAAACAGGTGGCCCGAGATACCTGCGCGGCCGCGCAGGTTACGGCCGACGGTCGCGATGAGCGCCAAGCCCTCGACAACCTCGATCTCGAGCGGCTCGACCTCCTGCTGGATGTCGCCCACAAGTGAGTACAGCGAGTCGTGCACATCCTGCTCCTGCACCACGGCGCCAAAGCGGTCGACACCGGTGGGCATGTGCTCGACGGAAACGTCATAGCGCTCGAAGACCGAAAGCGCACGGCGCATAAAGCCAACACGGGGCTTGGTGCGGTCGCGGGCAACGTTGATGGCGACAAAGCCGCGCTTGCCGGTCACGCCGGTAATGATGGGCTCCGCCTCGCCCTCATCAGCCGTCTCGCTAATGATGGTACCGGGGTCCTGCGGCGCATTGGTGTTCTTGATGACCAGCGGAATACCCGCCTCGCGCACGGGGAACACGGCCTCCTCGTGCAGGACGCTTGCGCCCATGTACGAAAGCTCGCGCAGCTCCTCGTAGGTAACGCGCGCAATGGGCTGAGCCTCGGGAACAATACGCGGATCGGCAGAATAGAAGCCCGAGACGTCGGTCCAGTTCTCGTACAGGTCGGCGCCCAGGCACTTGGCCAAGATCGAGCCCGAGATATCGCCACCGCCTCGATCGAGCAGCTTGATCTGGCCCTCGCGCGTCGCGCCGTAGAAGCCAGGCATAACGAAGCCGCCCTGCTGGCCATACTCCTGCACCAGCTCGGAGGTGCGATTCATGCTGAGCGTACCGTCGTGATGGAACGCCACAACCGTCGCGGCGTCCAGGAACGGTAGGCCCAGGTACTCAGCCATCAGGCGAGCGGTAAAGTACTCGCCACGGCTCACAAGCTCCTCGGTGGAGTAGCCGCCCGAGCGGGCGCGCTCGGCAAAGGCCGCGAACTCCTCACGGATGGGATAGGTGAGCTCCAACTCATCAGCGATATCAAAAAAGCGCTGGCCGATGTCCTCAAGCAGCTCCTCACACGACACGTGGTACTTAACGTGCGCATTGACCAGATAGAGCAGGTCGGTCACCTTGGTGTCGCCCTTAAAGCGGCGGCCGCAGGCGGAAACCACCACAAAACGGCGGGCAGGGTCGGCGTCGACGATGGCCTTGATCTTTTTGAAGTGTTCGGCGTCGGCGACCGACGAGCCGCCAAACTTGGCAATCTTAATCATGGGCTGGAGGTTACCTTTCTAAAAAGCCTCTGCGAACCTATTTTGCGCGCTCTGATACCATGGTTTCACCGATTGGGACCAAGGCATCCGAGGAGCAGTGTTATATGGGAACTTATCATAGTACACGAGGACGCACTTTATCGTGCTCAAGTAAGGTGGCAATCCGTACCGGCATCGCTCCCGACGGGGGTTTGTTTGTCTCGGACGAGCTCGGCACCCAGCAGGTCGATATCAGCTCGCTTGCAGATAAATCGTACTTTGAAATCGCTCAAGATGTGTTGGGAATGTTACTGAATGATTACACGGCCGAAGAAATTTCGGCGTGTGTCGACGAGGCATACCGCGGCACGTTCGCGAGTGAAGAGGTTACGCCGCTCGTCAAACTCGACGCTGCGCCGGGCGCTGACGCCCCTCAGACCTATGTGATGGAGCTCTTTGGCGGTCCCACGAGCGCCTTCAAGGACGTCGCCCTGCAGATGCTCCCCCGCTTGATGGCCCGCACTTCCGCCAAGGACGGCGGCGCCGAGCGCATCATGATCGTCACCGCCACGTCGGGCGACACAGGCAAGGCAGCACTCGCCGGCTTTGCCGACGCCCCGGGCACGGGCATCACCGTCTTTTATCCCGAGGGCAAGGTCAGCCGCGTGCAGAATCTGCAGATGTCCACGCAGGAGGGCGGCAACGTCGCCGTCTGCGGCATCCGCGGCAACTTTGACGACGCCCAGAGCGCCGTCAAGCGCATCTTTGCCGATAAGGAGCTTGCCGAGCGTCTGGAGGCCGCCGCCACGGTGCTTTCGAGCGCCAACTCCATCAACGTCGGCCGCCTGGTGCCGCAGGTCGTCTACTACTTTGCCGCCTATGCGCAGCTGCTGCGCGCCGGCGCCATCGAGGCCGGCGATGCCGTGGAGTTCTGCGTACCGACCGGCAACTTTGGCGATATCCTGGCCGGCTACTACGCCAAGCGCATGGGTCTGCCCGTCGCCAAACTCGTCGTGGCCAGCGACAAGAACAACGTGCTCGCTGACTTCCTGACCACCGGCGTCTACGACCGCAACCGTCCGTTCTTCACGACCATTTCGCCGTCGATGGACATCCTTATTAGCTCTAATCTGGAGCGCATGCTCTACTTCCTGTCCGACGGCGACTGCGAGCTCGTTGCCGGCCTTATGGAGCAGCTTGCCCAGACCGGTCGCTACGAGGTGCCTGCCGAGCTGCTGGCCAAGATCCAGAGCGTATTTGGCTGCGGCTGGGCCAGCGAGGACGAGGTTCGCGCCGCCATCAAGAGCTGCTGGGATGCCAACGGCTACGTGATCGACCCGCACACCGCTTGCGGCTATCACGTCTTTGAGCAGGTCGCCCCCACCGAGGGCGCCAAGGCCCGCGTGCTGCTTTCGACCGCCAGCCCCTACAAGTTCCCGCGCGCCTGCTGCGATGCCCTGGGCCTCGACGTTCCCGAGGACGACTTTGAGGCCATGCGCGTGCTCGAGCAGGCAACCAACACGGTCGCCCCAGCCCAGCTCGCCGAACTCGAGTCCAAGCCCGTCCGCTTCGAAGACGTCTGCGACGTCGATGAGATGGCCAGCTACGTAGAGCAGGCTGCAAAAAAGATAGCAACCAACTAAACCCCTTATAAGGCGCCGGCGAAAGCCGGCGCACCTTCTTTTATCAGATACCTACCGGGATGATGACGAACGTGCATAGCGTGCCTGGCTGTTTAGTTCGTCGCGAGTTCCGCACGCAAAGGAAAGCACTTAATGTGCTTTCCGTCTTGCGCAGGACTGCCCGAGCAGCGAACTAAACAGCCAGGCACGCCAGGAGGACTCACATGATCAAGATCACCGTCCCAGCAACAAGCGCCAACTTGGGCATTGGCTACGATACCCTCGGCATGGCCGTCAGCCTCTACTCGCACTTCACCTTCGAGCGCGCCGACAAACTCACCATCACGGGCTGCCCCGAGGAATTCCAAAACGAGAACAACCTGGTCTACGTGAGCTTTGTCGATGCACTGGCTGCATGGGACGAGCCGGCTTTTCCCGTTGCCATCGACATCCAGACCGACGTGCCCGTCGCCCGCGGCCTGGGCTCCAGCTCCACCTGCGTCGTCGCCGGCATTATGGCCGCCGCCGCACTGACAGGCCACACCGTCGACCGCGCCGAGCTGGTTCGCATTGCCACCGAAGTCGAGGGCCATCCCGATAACGTCGCCCCCGCTATCCTGGGCGGCGCCGTCTGTTCCTTTACGCCGACCGATTCGCTCCCCCAGTGCCTGCGCTACGAGGTGAGCGATCGCCTGCGTTTTATTACCGTGATTCCGCCCTACGAGGTGCATACGAGCGAGGCGCGCAAGGTTGTGCCGCAGGAGATTCCACTCTCCACCGCCGTGTGGCAGATGGGCCGCATCGCCGGCATGACGCGCGGCTTGGAGACTGGTGACCTCGACCTGATTGCCGCCGCCAATGACGACCGCATCCAGGAACCCTATCGTCGCCGTCTGATTCCCGACTACAACGCCGTGCGCGACACCTGCCTTAACGGCGGCGCCAAGACCATCTGGATCAGCGGCTCGGGCTCGACTCTCATGGCCGTGACTGACGACACCATCGTGGCAAAGTTCCTGCAGGTCAAGCTGCGTGAACAGTTCCCCAAGTGTGACACGCATATTCTGACGTGCGACACGGAAGGCGCCCAGATCGAATACCTGTAGTCGCCGTCCCGTATACTCGCCGGGGAGGCCAGGGGGCTTTGCCCCCAAATCGTCCCCGGACATGGCAGGACCCCCGCTGCGCACTTCGTG
>CABUUK010000071.1 GCA_902494765.1 uncultured Collinsella sp. | reverse complement strand
GCCGAGCTGCTCGGCGAGGGCGGCTACGACTATGTCGCCAGCTGCGGTCCCGCCGTCATGATGAAGAAGGTCGCCGCCGCTGCCGCCGAGGCCGGTGCCTACTGCGAGGTGTCGCTCGAGCGCATGATGAGCTGTGGCTTTGGCGCCTGCAACACCTGCAATGTCGAGACGGTCGACGGTATGAAGGGTGCTTGCATGTGCGGCCCCGTGTTCGATGCTTCCAAGGTGGTGGTCTTCTAGTGGGTACCGTGAACATGGCCGTCGATTTCGGCGGCGTCAAGATGCAGAACCCCATCAACACCGCAGCCGGTACCTTTGGCTACGGTTGGCAGTTCCAGAACTTCTTTGATGTTTCCCAGCTGGGCGCCATCACCACCAAGGGTTGCGCTGCCGAGCCCTGGCCCGGCAACCCCGCGCCCCGCATGGCCGAGATCCCGGGCGGCATGATCAACTCCGTGGGCCTTCAGAACCCTGGCGTGGCTGCCTTTGCCCGTGAGTCTGGTCCGTGGCTCGAGCAGCTCTCCAAGGACGGTTGCCAGGTCATCTGCCAGGTCGCCGGTCACTCCGTCGAGGAGTTTGTCCGCGCGCTCGAGATGTATGTCGAGCTGTGCCCCTGGGCTGCCGGCTACGAGATCAACGTGAGCTGCCCTAATATCGCCGCCGGCGGTGCCGCCATGGGCTCCACGCCCGAGGGCGCCTCTTCCGTTATGGCTGCCTGCCGTAAGGTGACCGATAAGCCGCTGTTCGTGAAGATGGCGCCGGTCAACGTCGCCGAGATCGCCAGGGCCCTCGAGGCTGCCGGTGCCGACGGCCTTTCAGTTATCAACTCCATCCAGGGCATGGCCATCGACGTCCATACCCGCAAGTCCCGCGTGGCCAAGCCCAAGGGCGGCCTTTCGGGCCCGCTGTGCCACCACATCGCCGTGCGCATGGTCTGGGAGGTTGCCCAGGCCGTCGATATCCCCATCAACGGTGTCGGCGGTGTCATGACCGGCGAGGATGCGGCCGAGTTTATCCTGGCCGGTGCCACCTGCGTGTCGGTTGGCATGGCCAACTTCGTCGATCCGTGCGCTTCGCTCAAGATCGCGCATGAGCTCGAGGCCTGGGCCGAGTCCCAGGGCGTAAAGGACATCAACGAGCTGGTAGGTGCTTTCGAATGCTAGAGACCGATGCCCGCGACCGCGTAATCGTCGCCCTCGACTGCGATCGTGAGCGTGCGCTCGAGCTCGCCCACGAGCTTTCGGGCCATGCCGCCTGGCTTAAGGTTGGTATGACGCTCTATTACGCTGAGGGCCCCGAGATCGTCAAGACCTTTAAGGACCTGGGCTTTAAGGTCTTCCTTGACCTTAAGTTCCATGATATTCCGCATCAGGTTCGCGGTGCCGCCCGTTCGGCCTCGCTTGCCGGTGCCGACCTGCTCTCGGTTCACGGCTTGGGTTCGGGCGCCATGCTCGCTGCCTGCCGCGAGGGTGCCGAGGAGGCGCGCGAGGACCGCGCCAAGCTCGTCGCCATCACCGTGCTCACGAGCATGAATCAGGATGCCTTGAGCGAGATCGGCGTCGAGTCGCCCGTGGCCGAGGAGGCCGCCCGCCTGGCAAAGCTCGCTCAGGCCAACGGCATCGATGGCATTGTGTGCTCGCCGATGGAGGCTCACGACATGCGTGAGCTGCTGGGTCCTGATGCCCTGATCGTGACTCCGGGTGTGCGTCCGGTGGGTGCCGCCTTAGGCGACCAGTCTCGCGTGGCGACGCCTTCCCAGGCTATCGAGCGAGGCGCAAGCCACATTGTGGTGGGCCGTCCCATCACTGGTGCCGACGATCCGGTTGCCGCCTTTGACGCCATCGTCGCCGAGCTGGTCGAAAACGTCGCGTAAAAGATTCCCCTAAGTCACCACTTTTGGGTCTCATTAGCACAAAATAGCCCCTGTGCCTGCGTAAACTTTCCCATCCTTTGTGTGGAATCGCAGGTCAGGGGCTTAACTTTGGGCGCAGTATATTGCACTTTTTGCGGGTATCGTCTAACCTATGGAGCCGCGATTGGGCATTTTGTACGTTCTACGTGCTAAAATGCCAATTATTGAATCAGATATAACCCAACTATTTGGAGGTACGAATGGCACTCCCTCAGCTTACCGATGAGCAGCGCAAGCAGGCTCTTGAGAAGGCTGCTGCCGCACGTCACGCCCGCGCTGAGCTTCGCGAGCAGATCAAGAAGGGCGAGAAGTCCCTCGAGTCCGTGCTCAACTCCGATGACCCCATCGCTTCCCGCATGAAGGTTTCCACCCTCATCGAGTCTCTCCCTGGTTATGGCAAGGCCAAGGCCGCCAAGATCATGGAGGAGCTCGGTATCTCCGCTACCCGTCGCGTCCAGGGCCTCGGCGTCCGTCAGCGCGAGCAGCTCCTCGAGCAGCTGACCAAATAAGTGAGCGCTCAGGATTCCAAGCTCTTTGTGATTTCTGGACCGTCAGGCGCAGGCAAGGGTACGCTCGTCACTCGTGTGCGCGAGCGCCGCTCGAACCTGGGCCTGACGGTTTCGGCTACCACGCGAGCACCACGTAAAGGTGAGGTCGACGGCGTCAACTACTTTTTTCTGACGCGCGAGGAGTTCGACCGCCGCGTGGCAAACGGTGAGTTTGTTGAGTGGGCCGAGGTCCACGGTAACTGCTACGGCACGTTGGTGAGCGAGGTCACATCCAAGCTCGCCTCGGGCGCGTCTCTGATTTTGGAGATCGATGTCCAGGGCGCCCTGCAGGTGAAGGAGCGTTTCCCCGAGGCCGTGCTGATCTTTATCAAGCCGCCTTCGCTTGAGGTGCTTCGCGAGCGTCTAGTCGGTCGCGGTACCGAGACGCCCGAGACGATTGAGCTGCGTATGGCAAACGCCGCCGATGAGCTTGCCCTTGCCGACCGCTACGACGACGTCGTGGTTAATGACGATCTCGACCGCGCGACCGATGAACTCGTTCGCGTTCTCGATATGCATGAAAGGATCTGAGGTCCGTGTCCGTTGTAAAGCCTTGCATTGACGATCTTCTGGAGAAGACCGATCACAACCGCTTCCTGCTCGCTTCGCTTGCCTCCAAGCGCGCCTGCGACATCAATAGCATGCTGCGTGGCCAGCACAATCGCGTGCTTGCCGTCCAGGATGTCGATGACATCACCATCGGGCTTTCCGGTGCCGATACCATCTCGATGGCTATGGACGAGATTGTCGACGGCGACATCTCTTACGACGAGGCCCGTTACGAGAAGGCGCTCGGCCACAAGGTTGCTGAAGCCTAAATGGCGGCTCGCGTCTGCCTGGTCCACTATCACGAGGTTGGACTGAAGGGTAAGAACCGCGCACATTTTGAGCATATCCTCATGGATAACATCAAGGCGGCCTTGGCCGCCTTTTCCGTGAATGCCGTGTCTCGAATTTCCGGTTATATCCTCGTGACCTTTAACGAGCATCAGGCCGATGAGGCGGCGCGTGTCATTCGCACCGTTCCCGGCGTTGCACGTGTGTCTTTGGCGTATCACACCAACCGCGACTCGCAGGAGTACTGCGCCGCCGCCGTGAAGGCGCTGCGCGAGTTTGGTTCCTTCGATTCTTTTAAGGTGCACGCCAAGCGCTCCAATACTGACTATGAGCTTACCTCGATTGACATCAATCGTCAGGTGGGTGAGGTGCTGTGTGAGGCCTTCCCCGATAAAAAGGTCCAGATGCACGATCCTGACGCTATGGTGCACGTGCTGGTGGTCCAGGGTAGCGTCTATGTGTATGCGCGCTCTGAGCGCGGCGTGGGTGGTCTTCCGGTGGGGTCTGCCGACAAGGTCGTGACGCTGCTTTCTTCGGGTATCGATTCTCCGGTGGCGACCTGGATGCTCGCGCGTCGCGGCGCGGTGTGCGTGCCGGTACATTTCTCCGGTCGTCCGCAGACGCCCGATACGAGCGAGTATTTGGTGCAGGACATCATCCGTGCGCTTGAGCCGGGTGTCCAGATCGGCCGACTGTACGTAGTGCCGTTTGGCGACTGCCAGCGTGAGATTTCGGTCACCTGTCCCAGCAACCTGCGCGTGATCATGTATCGCCGCATTATGTATTCGGTTGCTGAGCGCATTGCGCACATCGAGGGTGCCAAGGCCATCGTTACGGGCGAATCGCTTGGGCAGGTTGCCTCCCAAACGCTTGAGAATATCATGGCCGTCAACGAGGCCGTGAAGATCCCCGTGTTCCGCCCTCTCATCGGTTCGGATAAGCAGGAGATCATCGCGCGCGCCGAGGAGATCGGTACGTTCGATATCTCCACTGAGGCCGCTCCCGACTGCTGCACGCTGTTTATGCCGCGCCGTCCCGAGACGCACGCTAAACTCGATGCCGTGCATGAGGCCTGGGAGTTGTTCGATCACGAGGAGATGATCGAGCGCCTGCTCAAGCAGACCGAGTACATCGACTTTGAGAGCAACACGTATAAGGCCCCTAAGACCTTAAAACGCAAACATTCGGAGCTTGCTCCGCGTGAGATTTACCAAGATCACGAGTAAATTTGTGCATAGACCGACGATGCGTCTGCATCGTCGGTCTTTTGCTATCTGGGCATTTTGTGGCTAAGTGTTCATTTGCTGACGTGTGCCTGAATAAATGGACGGATTTGTGCAAGGTTTTGGTCGGCTTTTGGTTTGACCGCTAAAACCGGTTTTGGGGCGTGGCTGTTACAGGGCTCCTTTCCTGACACGATGGTGTTGGGAGGTTTTGCTATGGCGCAGCGCGAACAACACGAACGGGTCAAAAAGATGGACCGCTTGGCGGACAAGCTGCTCGGTCATAAGGCAGTGGTGATGGCGATACTGGTCGTCATTGCGATGTCGAGCGGCTTGGCGATGGCGAACCTTGGCGGCGGTGCCGGCGCCGTGTCGTTTGAGCGCACTGACGGTTCGGGCTCGTTGGTGGAGCCGGGATCCAGTGATGCCTCGAGCGGAAAGACATCCGAAGGTTCTTCGACTAAGGCTTCTGCCGCGGCAGAGGTCTATGTCGATGTCGATGGCGCCGTTGTGTCGCCCGGTGTATATCGTCTCAAGGACGGCGCGCGGGTGGCTCAGGCGATTGATGCCGCCGGCGGGCTGGCGCCCGAGGCAGACGTTACGGGGCTCAATCGGGCATCCAAGGTCGTCGATGGACAAAAAATCCACGTTCCAACGGAAGGGGAGCAGCAGGCGCCCATTGCGGAAGCCGATGTTGATGGTGGGGCTTCCGCGTCATCGGGCGTGAGTAGCGCAACAGGCCTAGTAAACATTAATACGGCAAGCTCGGCAGAGCTACAGACGCTTTCGGGCATCGGTCCCTCCATGGCCCGGTCGATTATCGATGAGCGGACAAAGAACGGTGCTTTTGCCTCGGTTGACGATCTGATGCGTGTGTCGGGAATCGGCGAGAAGAAGCTAGCCAAAATCAAAGATTGCATCTGCGTATGAGTGCGACCGAGCGCGAACATGTGATGCCTCCGCGGCCCCTGATGCCATGGACGATGGCCCTGTGTGCCGGCATGTGCATGAGCTGCGCCTTGGTGCTCAACGTGGCCGCTGATGCGCTGCTGAGGGAGCAGGCGTCGGCGGTCGGGCTGCTATGGGCCATTCCCGTTGCGGCGGCGGTATTCGTTGTGCTGGCTCAATCTTGTGCGTGGCTTGCCCCTTGGAAGTGGTGGCTGTATGCCGCGTCCGTCGGTCTCGTGGCGGG
>CABUUK010000070.1 GCA_902494765.1 uncultured Collinsella sp. | reverse complement strand
TCGGGCGGCAGGTTGAGGAGCTCGTCGCCGGGACGGTGCAGGCAGACCTTCCTGAGCTTGCCGATCTCGGAAGGCACGTGCAGACCTTTCGTCATGGCCTCCTACCTTTCTTTCGGGCCTTACTGGCCGAATGTATCAGCGCCCCTCCGTATGGGACGCTGCTTGCTGACAGCTCTAGTTATATCCAAAAACCACCCGCAATTCCACCTCGCCCCCGAACGGTCAGCAAAGTGCGATGAACGGTATATCGCATATGATTCCCCCATGATGCACTTCAGTTCTCTAAAGCAGGTTTTCAAAGGTAATCGTTCTTTTTTCTAAGGAATTGAGCAAGATTGCACAAATAATTTCATGTTTAGGAATTGCATAGCTAAAACTGTTTTCTGCATATATATGTCGTCTGTCCATGATTCAATTTGGATTCGATTATATTCAGCTCGCAATCATTCTTATTCATACATCCTCACCAGTTGAGTATGGATATAGATTGTTTTCAAAACGAGTCGGGCAGTTAGTTGCATGCCTTGACGGCGTAAGAAGTAGGTTAAGATACCGTTCGCACAATACGTCCGTGCCACAAGTCGACTAAATTGAGACAATAGTGAATAGGGTTAGGCTACCGTCCCCTGCGGGGACTGAACGGACAGATGCATATGCCGAGCAAAATCGAAAAAAAGCAAGCCGCCGCAAAGCTGCGCAAACCGCCGCGCGACTTCTCGTACACGCAGAACCGAGAGCTCAGCTGGCTGCGCTTTGACAACCGTGTGCTCGACGAGGCTTTTGATGAGTCCGTGCCGCTGTTCGAGCGCCTTAAGTTCGTCTCGATCTTCGAGTCAAACCTCGATGAGTTCCTTATGGTGCGCGTGGGTGGCCTGTCCGACCTTGCCGAGCTCAAAAAACAACCTGTCGACAACAAGAGCAATATGACTGCCTCCGAACAGGTCGATGCTGTCATGGCCGAAATGCCCGGGCTCCTTACCCGTTGGGAGTCCATCTTTAAGAGTATCGAGGGCAAGCTCGACACCCTGGGCGTTCACCGTGCGCGTGTCGATTCGCTTACGCCCGAGGAGCGCACCTTTGTAACCCGCTACTTCCAGGCCTACGTGTCGCCGGTCATCTCACCGCTGGTGATCGACCCGCGCCACCCTTTCCCCAACCTGCGCAACGGCGCACTCTACCTGGCCTGCGGCCTGGACGGCGTCACCGACGAGGAAAGTCTGCTGGGCCTGATCGAGATTCCCGCCTCGATGAACCGCGTGGTCGAGATCCCCTCGCCCACCGGCACCTACTCCTACATTCTGCTCGAGGACGTCATCCTCGCCTGCCTGGACAGCTGCTTTGGCTCCTATAAGCCGCTCGACCGCGCGCTCATCCGCGTCACCCGCAACGCCGACATCGATCCGGACGGCGAGGGCGTCGAGGAGGAAGAGGACTACCGCCAGCATATGAAGCGCATCCTCAAGAAGCGCCTGCGCCTGCAGCCGGTGGTTCTCGCCGTCTCGGGTTCACTCGAAAAAGCAACGCTCAAGACTATCCGCAAGGCACTCGAGCTCTCGCGTCGCTCGGTCTTTACCTGCGACATCCCGCTCAACCTGGGCTATGTCTTCGGCATTGAGGGCAAGATTCCCGAGCACCTGCGCAACGAGCTGCTCTTTACGCCGTTTAAGCCGCAGCCCAACCCCACCATCGATATGACCCGCTCCATCCGCGAGCAGGTACTTCAGCACGACAAGCTGCTCTTTTATCCCTATGAGGCCATGAACCCCTTCCTGGATCTGGTGCACGAGGCCGCCTACGACCCCGAGTGCATCTCGTTGCGCATCACGCTCTACCGCGTGGCCAAGCAGAGCCGTCTGTGCGAGTCGCTCATCGATGCCGCCGAAAACGGCAAAGAGGTCACGGTGCTCATGGAGCTCCGCGCCCGCTTCGACGAGCAGAACAACATCGAGTGGGCCGAGCGTCTGGAAGAGGCAGGCTGCACCGTCATCTACGGCTCCGAGGGCTTTAAGTGCCACTCCAAGATCTGCCAGCTCACCTATCGCGAGGGCATGGCGCTTACACGCCTGACGCTGTTGGGCACCGGCAACTTTAACGAGAAGACGGCCAAGCTCTACAGCGACTTTATGCTCATGACCGCCCATCCCGGCATCGGCGAGGACGCCAACTTGTTCTTCCGCAATCTGTCGCTGGGCAACCTGTGCGGCGATTACCGCTTCCTGGGTGTGGCGCCCGTCGGACTGAAACCGCTCATCATGCGCGGGCTTGACCGCGAGATCCAGCGCGCCCTTGCCGGCGAGCCCGCCCGCGTGTTCTTTAAGCTCAACTCGCTGACCGACCGCGAGGTTATCGACAAGATCGCCGAGGCATCGTGTGCCGGCGTGCGCGTAGACATGATCATCCGCGGCATCTCGTGCCTCAAGCCCGGTGTTCCGGGCAAGACCGAGAACGTGCATGTCCGCTCCATCGTCGGACGCTTTTTGGAGCACGCCCGTGTTTACGCTTTTGGCGTGGACTCGGACATGATTTACCTGAGCTCGGCAGACATGATGACACGCAACACCGAGCACCGCGTGGAGATCGCCTTCCCCGTGCTCGACCCCACCTGCCGCGCCCTGGTACACGAGTACATGGGCATGCAGCTGCGCGACAACGTGAAGGCCCGCAGCCTCACGAGCGACGGCACCTGGGTCCCCGTGGAGTGTGCAGAGGGTGAGAAACCCTTCAACTCGCAGGAAGCTCTACTGGAGCGTGCCTATCGCAACGCCGAGGCCGCCGCGCAGCAGCGCGCACAGGAGAAGGAACGTGTGGCCGAAGAAGCTATTCAGGCCGAGGTTGAACATGGGGCAGCCGCCAAACCGGAAGCGGTTGCCGCTCCCCCGGTGAATGAGCCCGAGGCTGCCGCAGAGCCCGCCATGGAGAAAGCGCCCGAGCCCGCTACCGCGACTCCGGAGCCCGCCGCCGAGGCAAAGCCCGCCCCAGCTCCTGATCCGCAGCCGACCACGCCCAAGGTCCAAGAGGTCCAGGCGACCGTCATTGAGCCCGAGCCTGCACCTGCACCTCAGCCCGAGCCGCAGGTCACCAAGTCCGCACCCGGGACGAGTGCCCGTCGCGATAAGCCCGCCGGCAAGACCAAGGCCATCGAGCGCCATCGCCCCGGTCGCGTGCGCATGGGCCTGGGTCTGATCGGCCTGGGTCTTAAGACGCTCATTACCGGCAAGACGAAATAGTCGTTTGTAGAAGCAGTTTGTAGAAGCGCCCCGCATTTGAGGAAAGCCTCGGATGCGGGGCGCTTTTCCCTGCTACCATGGTGCGAGCAACAACGCGAATGACAGGCAGGAATATGAAGCTCACTATAGAATCGATGACCTACGGCGCCGACGGGCTGGCGCACGCCGACAACGGCAAGGCCGTCTTTGTGCAGGGTGCCGTGGCAGGCGACACCGTCGAGGCCGAGGTCGTACAGGACGGCAAGTCGTTCATGCGCGCCCGCACCACCGAGATTCTGGAGCCAAGCCCCGATCGCATTCAGCCTCCCTGCCCCTTCGTGGGCATCTGCGGCGGCTGCTCGTGGGGCAATCTCTCACGCACGGCACAGCTCGCCGCCAAGGAGCAAAACCTGCGCTCCACGCTCGAGCGCATCGGCAAGTTCGCGCCTGAGCAGGTCGATGAGTTGGTACAGCCCATCTGCCACACCAAGGACGACTGGGGCTACCGCAATAAAATCGAGCTCGAACCGACCGTCGTCAACGGTCGCGTGCGCCTTGGCATGCATGGTGTCGACCCCAGCAAAATCGTGACCGTCGATACGTGCCCGCTGTTCGATAAGCGCTTCCCGAAGGCGCTCAAATCGGTCGTCGGCGCACTCAACTATCTAAGCGGCAGCCATGACTTGGGGCTCGAACGCGTGGGCATTCGCGCATCGCGCCGCACCAAGGCACTCGAGGTCGCTCTCTGGACGCCCACAGGCTCTTTTCCGCGCTCGCAGGTCTCCCGCGTGCTGGCGGACGCCGCTCATCCCACGAGCATCGTGCGCGTGATGAGCAAGGGCGAAAAGAAGGCCCGCCGTGTCTCCAAGGTCGAAATGCTCGCCGGAGAGGGCTCATGGACCGAGAATATCGCCGAGGGTCAGATGCGCTTGTCTGCCCCGTCTTTTTTCCAGGTCAACACCAAGGGTGCCGAGATTTTGATCGAGCTTGTCATGGAAGCGCTCGACCCGCAGGAAGACGAGCTTGCCGTGGACCTGTACTGCGGTGCCGGCACCTTTACCCTGCCGCTCGCCCGCCGCTGCGACTTTGTCGCTGCCGTCGAGGCCTACGGCCCCGCCGTGCGCGATCTACGCCGTAACCTGGAAATCAACAAGCTTGATAACGTCGACGTCATTGGCGGAGACGCGGTGCGCGAGTTCCCCGACCAGGATGCCGACGTCTTGGTGGTCGACCCGCCGCGTGCGGGCCTCGCCCCCGAAGCCATCGATCTTATCGCCAGCACGAGCGCTCGCGATGTCGCCTACGTGAGCTGCGATCCGGCCACCCTGGCGCGCGACCTCAAGCGCTTTGTCGAGGAAGGCACCTTCTCCCCCGTAAAGATCACGCCAGTTGACCTGTTCCCGCAAACCTTCCACTGCGAGACTGTCGTCCACCTTAGGCGCAACTAGCCACTTAATCATTGCTCAGAAAAATCATTGGGAAATCGAGCGTGGCAAGCGGAGGTCTTCGGGGTATAAGACGGCTAATTGTATGCCGCCTATGAAAGGAACCCCCATGCCCAGCGTTGCCGTTCTCGCCGCCGATGGCTTTGAAACTATTGAATGCTTGACCATGGTCGATGTCATGCGTCGCGGCGGCGTGCGCGCCACGCTCGTCTCGATCATGCCCACGCGTGAGGTCGTAAGCTCGCTGCAGATCCCCGTGACCTGCGATGCGCTCTTTGATGAGATCGACTTTGACGAGTACGACTGCGTCGTGCTGCCCGGCGGCCTACCCGGTGCTACCAACCTGCGCGCCGATCAGCGCGTCTGCGACGTGGTCCGCGAGTTCGCCGCAACCAAGCACGTCGCCGCCATCTGCGCCGCCCCGTTTATCCTGGGCGAGCTCGACCTGCTCGAGGGGCGCCACGCCACGTGCTTCCCTGGCTTTGAGAAAAGCTTCCCCGAAGGCGCCTATACCGGCGAGAAGGTCACGCAAGACGGCAACATCATCACCGCCAGCGGCATGGCCCAGTCGCTCCCCTTTGCGCTTGAGCTGCTGCGCACGCTCGCCGGCGACAAGGCCGTCGATAAGGTCGCCGAGGGCATTCAGCTATGATTTTGGCTTCGCAATCACCGCGCCGCATCGAGTTGATGCGCGAGGCGGGCTATGACATTCGCATCATTCCTGCCGATATCGACGAAACGCCGTTTGATGGCGAGGCCCCGCTTACGCTCGTTGAACGCTTAGCACGCGCCAAAGCCGCCGCCGTTGCCGCCGAACATGCCGAGCCCAATGAGCTGACGGTCGCGGCCGACACCATCGTCACCTTTGACGGCAAGATTCTGGGCAAGCCGGCAACCGAGGACGAAGCGCGCACCATGCTCCGTGAGCTTTCGGGCCGCACGCACCAGGTCGCAACCGGCGTCTGCATCGTTAAGGCAGGCGACACGGCCGCCCCGCATGCCGCCGAGAGCCTGTCCTTTGTCGATGTGACCGACGTGACGTTCTACGAGCTCACCGACGAGCAGATCGAGCACTACGTCGCCTCGGGTGAGCCCATGGACAAGGCCGGCGCCTACGGCATTCAGGGCACAGGAGGACGCATGCTCGTGCACGATATTTCGGGCGACTTCTATAACGTGGTGGGCCTACCCATCGCCCGCGTCGCGCGCGCGATTCAAAAACTCTCGTAATTGCATCTGGCGCTGGGTATCCCCCGGCGCCTACAATTTTGGCGTACCGTACGGATCCCGACCGGGCACAAGGCGCGGCGGAAAACCGATAGGAGTTAAACATGGATACACTGCTCAAAGCCATTGACGTTTGCGATGTCGATGGCTTTTGCTTTGGCAACCATACGGACGATGAGGCAGGCACCGGCTGCACCGTAATCGTGGCACCCGAGGGCGCCACCGGCGGCGTTGACGTACGCGGTGGCGCTCCCGCTTCGCGCGAGACCGACCTGCTGCGTCCCGAAAACACCGTCGATAAGGTCCACGCCGTCTGCCTTTCGGGCGGATCGGCCTTTGGCCTCGAAGCCGCAAGCGGCGTGGCCCGCGAACTCGAGAGCCGCGGTATCGGTCTGCCTGTCGGCCCCACGCAGGTGCCTATCGTGTGCTCCAGCTGTATCTTCGATCTCGCCTTTGGTAACCCCACCGTTCGCCCCGACATTGAGGCCGGCATCGCCGCCGTGCGCGAAGCACTCGACAACACCCCCACCAAGCTCGAACAGGGCAACGTGGGCGCCGGCACGGGCGCTACCGTGGGTAAGCTCATGGGCCCCGCTACCTGCATGAAGGCCGGCCTTGGCGCTGCCGCCGTGGCGCTCGGCCCCATCAAGGTGGGCGCCGTGGTCTCAGTCAACGCCTGCGGCAACGTTGTCGACCCCTTCACCGGCGAGTGGGTCGCCGGTATGCGCGCCGCAGCCGATAGCGACCAGATTGTCGACATGGAACTCGCAGCCTTTGCCGCCGCCGGATCCATGCAGATGCCGCTCGACCGCACCAACACCACCATCAGCTGCATCGTCACCAACGTGGAACTCACTAAGGCACAAGCCACCAAGGTCTCCCAGATGGCCGCAGACGCCTACGCACACGCCATCCGCCCCACACACACCACCAACGACGGCGACACCATCTACACCCTCGCCAGCGGCAAACTGG
>CABUUK010000069.1 GCA_902494765.1 uncultured Collinsella sp. | reverse complement strand
TCATCGTGTCGCCGTGGATCCTGTCCGTGCTGACCACCGACCGCCTCGCGCGCAACTACGAGCTGGTCACCAAGCACAACCTCAAGTACCGCCGCTACTACCACCAGTTCGACTACTAAGAGCTGGTTACGGGTCCGATATCTTGGCTGGTTGATATCTCGACCCTGCACAAGGGCGTCCGCAATTGCGCGGGCGCCCTTTTTGCGTTGTGACAAGAGACTGCTGCTAACCGCTTGCCCTATGTTTCCAAATGAATACGGTGTGAGCCGAGGAGGACGATTCTCCCCGCAAACACTCTAGTATGCTAAAGTACCCAGAAGACCGGCGGAGCTATGCCGGTCTTTCGTTCTATATGAAACACAGCATGAGGAGGCTCACCAGATGACGGCCACACCGTGGGGATTCCGGGACATATTGCCCGAGGAGGCTCAGGCGCGCGAGGAGATCGCGCTGACGGTGAAGGGCTGCTTTAGGGAGCATCATTACCTGCCGGTCGAGACGCCGCTACTCGAGGACAAGGGTTCGCTCGAGGAAGGCGGCCGCATTGCGGATACGCCGTTTAAGCTCTTTGATGACGACGGTCGCCTGCTGGTGGTCCGTCCCGACAACACGCTGCCGATCGTGCGCCTGGTTTCGACCCGCATGCGCGCGGCCGACCTGCCCCTGCGCCTTCGCTACGAGGCGCCGGTGGTTCGCGAGTGTCAGCGCAATGCCGGTGGCTCGCGTCAGTTTACGCAGTTGGGCTTTGAGCTCATCGGCGCGGGAGATACCGCGGGCGATGTCGAGATTGTCTCGCTCGTTGCCGAGGCCGTACGCGAGCTGGCACTTCCCGATGCGCGCATTATCGCAGGCAGTGTGCGTCCTTTTAAGGAATTGCTCGCGGTGTGCGAGGATGGTGAGCTGGCTGCCGAGGCCCTGCGCTGCGTGCATGCCAACGACTTTGTGGGCCTCGATGCCCGCGTGGCGGCAAGCGTCGAGTCCGATGCCGTCAAGGCCGCCATTAGCGAGCTGCCGCGCCTGCACGGCGGTGCCGAGGTACTTGACCGCGTGGACGCGCTGCTGGAGGCCGCCGGTATCGTCGCGCCGCTGACGCGCGAGCTGCGTGCCCTAGTCGATGGTCTGGCTCCCGAAGACGCCCAGGTGCTGTCCTTCGACTTCTCCATCATGAACTCTTTCGATTACTACACGGGCCTGGTCTTTAAGGCCTATGCCGGCGGCTTGCCCGATCCGGTCGGTTCGGGCGGACGCTACGACTCCATCTTTACCGGCGCATTTGGCGACGGTATCGAGGTGCCGGCGGCGGGCTTCGCCTTTTCGCTCGAGCGCCTGGAGGCCGCGCGCACCTCGGCCGAGGACGCCGCTTCCGATGGCGACCACGCCGTGGGCCGTGGCGCCGAGGGGCCGCTGCGTATCGCCGTGCCCAAGGGCTCGCTTAAGGCCGACACGCTCGACGTGCTCGAGACCGCGGGCCTGGACGTCTCCGAGCTGCGTGACCCCGGCCGCCACCTGATCGTGCGCGGCCGCGACACGCGTGTCGGCGAGGGCGCGGTCGGCGATATCGAGTTTGTCATCGTGCGCCCCAGCGACGCGCCTGCTTTTGTGGGCTGTGGCGGTGCCGATTGCGGCATCTGCGGTTGGGATTCGCTTATCGAGGCAGACCTCAACCTGCTGCAGCTGGTCGACCTGGGCTATGGCCTGTGCACCTTTATCGAGGCGGAGCCCGCATGGCGCGCCGGTCAGGCCGAGCGCAACTATGCTCGCCGCGGGTCGCTTCGCGTGGCAACCAAGTATCCGCGCATCGCGAGTGCCTGGTATGCCGAGCGAGGCGTGAACGCCGACATAGTTTCGCTGCACGGTAACATCGAGCTGGGCCCCATTGTCGGCATGACCGATCGCATCGTGGATATTACCGCCACGGGCGCCACGCTGCGCGACAACGACCTGGTCATCACCGGTCGCATCATGGACTGCACGGCCCGTTTCTTCGTCAACCCGGGTGCCGCGCGCCTCGATCCGCGTGTGCGCAACCTGGCCGATCGCCTGGCGGCTGCCGTGAAGGACAAGCATTTTGAGCCCGTCGCGGGCTCGGCACAATAGCGCGAGCGCGCACGGGCGCCCCAACGTACGGGCTGCGGGCCGATTGGCGCCGCCGCCCGGTCTCTCGTTTTTCGAACACAACCTCGACCGATAGGGGATACCGATATGAAGACCATCAAGCTTGCTCCCGGTGAGCGCCTCGTTACCAAGCAGCTCAACCGCAAGGGCGTGCTGCCGCAAAACATCGTCGACGCCGCCCGCGATATCGTGGCCAACGTGCGCGCCAACGGCGATGCCGCGGTGCGCGATTACTGTCAGCGTTTTGACGGCGTTGAGCTGCAGAGCTTCCGCTTGCCGCAGGAGCAGATCGATGCCGCGCTCGAAGGCCTCGATCCCGCTTTTGTCGCGGCGCTCGAAAAGGCTGCACGCCAGATTCGCGAATTCCACCAGCGCGAGGTCGAGCAGAGCTGGTTTACCACGCGCCCGGACGGCACGATGCTCGGCGTTAAGGTGACCCCGCTCGCGGCGGCCGGCATCTACGTGCCGGGCGGTCGCGCGCAGTATCCCTCCACGGTGCTCATGAACGCCATTCCCGCCAAGGTCGCCGGCGTCAAGCGCGTGGTAATGGTGACCCCGCCGCAAAAAGACGGCCTGATCAGCCCCTACACGCTCGCCGCGGCAAAACTCGGCGGCGTGGACGAAATCTATATGGTGGGTGGCGCTCAGGCCGTGGCCGCGCTGGCGTACGGTACCGAGAGCATTCCGCGTGTCGATAAAATCACCGGTCCGGGCAACGCTTTTGTTGCCGCTGCCAAGCAGATTGTCTCGGGCGACGTGGGAATCGACATGGTCGCTGGCCCGTCCGAGGTCTGCGTGCTGGCCGATGCCACGGCCAAGCCCATGGTGGTCGCGGCAGACCTGATGGCCCAGGCCGAGCACGATCCGCTGGCCGCCTGTTATCTGGTGACCTGCGATGGGCAGTTTGCGCGCGAGGTCGAGGCTGGCATCGACATTCTGGTGGCGCAGTCGCCACGCGCCGAAATCACGCGCGCCTCGCTCGACAACGAAGGCACCATCGTGGTGGCCGCCGATATGGCTGCCGCCGTCGAGGCCGTGAACACCGTGGCGCCCGAGCACCTGGAGCTGCACTGCAAGGATGCGATGGGCCTGCTCGGCGGCATTCGCAACGCCGGCGCCATCTTTGTGGGCGCTTGGAGCTCCGAGCCGCTCGGCGATTACGTTGCCGGTCCCAACCACACGCTGCCGACTGGCGGCACGGCCATGTTCTCCAACCCGCTTTCGGTCGAAGAGTTCGTTAAGCGCTCGAGCGTCATTTGCTATACGCCCGAGGGCCTGCTCTCCGACGCTCCCGCCACACAACGTCTGGCCGAGGCCGAGGGCCTGTGGGCGCACGCGCTATCCGCCGCTCTGCGTCGCCGTGTGCTGGAGCAGGGCGAGGATGCCGTGAGTGCCGAGTCTCTGGCTGCGGCCGACCTGACCAAGGTCGCCTGGCCGGGCGACGCCGTGGCGACGGTTGCCAAGGGTGTGGACCTGGCTTCCGCTGGCGCGACCGGCGAGGAGGCCTAACATGGCCGAACTCACGCCGCGCATGAAGGAGCTCGTCCAGCCCTACTTGGCCGGTATCGAACCCTACGATCCCGACTTTGCGCCCACGCGCATCAATCTTTCGGCCAACGAGAACACCTATCCCGTGCCGGCTGGCGTGCGCAAGGCGGTCGACGCGGCCCTGGCTGCCACGCCGCTCAACCGCTATCCCGACCCCATGTCCAACGACCTGCGCGATGAGCTTGCTGCCTGGCATGGCGTGGCACGTGAGAATATTTGCGTGGGCAACGGCGGCGACGAGCTGCTCTATAACTACCTGCTGGCGTTTGGCGGCGCGGGACGGACCCTGCTCAACTGCCCGCCGTGCTTTAGCGAGTATGCGTTCTTTGCGTCTCTGTGCCAGACCGAGGTGCGCGACGTGTGGCGTGATCCGACGAGCTTTGAGCTCGACCAGGCAGCCATGCTCGCCGCGGCGCCGGAGTGCAACTTGGCCATCGTGACCTCGCCCAATAACCCCACGGGCGACGTGGCGCCGCTCGACTTTGTCGCGGCCCTGTGCGATGCATGCCCCGGCATGGTCATGGTCGACGAGGCCTACGTTGAGTTTGCGGACGATTCGTTTGGCGCGGCTACCACGGCGCAGGGGCTTATCGCCGAGCATCCCAACCTGGTGATTCTGCATACGCTGTCCAAGGCGTTTGGCGCCGCCGGCACGCGTCTGGGCTATGTGATCGCGGCGCCCGAGGTCATCGATGTGTTTGCGGCGATTCGCCAAATCTACTCGGTTAACGTGCTAAGCCAGGCCGCCGCGCTTGCCTGCGTGCGTGCCCGCGATGCGTATGCGCCTGTGGTGGCACAGGTCGCATCCGAGCGCGAGCGCGAGTTGTGCGCCCTGCGTGCAATGGCTGCCGAGGGCATGCCCGTGGAGGCATGGCCGAGCGCGGCGAACTTTGTGCTCGTGCGCACGTCGCATGCCACGCGCGTGCGCGAGCGTCTGCGCGACGAGTATTCGATTTTGGTGCGCGACTTTAGCTACGCGCCGGGGCTCGCGGACTGCCTGCGCATTACCGTGGGCACCCCGCAGGAAAACGACGAGGTGCTGGCTGCGTTTGCCGCGCTGGTGAAGGAGGAGATGTAGATGGACCGCTATGCCGAGGTGACCCGCAAGACGGGCGAGACCGACATTGTCGTAAAGCTCGACCTGGATGGAAGCGGCGTGTGCGATATCTCGACCGGTGTGCCGTTTTTCGACCACATGCTCAACGCTTTTGGCCGCCATGGCCTGTTCGATCTGACGGTGCACGCGGTGGGCGACGTGGAGGTCGATGCGCATCATACCGTCGAGGACACGGGCATTGTGCTGGGCGAGGCGTTTTGCCAGGCGCTGGGCGACAAGGCGGGCATTACACGCTTTGCCGACGCGGCGATCGCCATGGACGAGACACTCGTGATGGCTGCTGTTGATATTTCGGGGCGCGGGCAGGCCTACTGCGAGCTGCCCGTGCCGACCGAGCGCGTGGGCAGCTTCGATACCGAGCTGGCCGTCGAGTTCTTCTACGCCTTTGCGCGCGATGCCAAGCTCACGCTGCACGTGCGCGAGCTGGCGGGCGGCAACTCGCATCACATTATCGAGGCCGCCTTTAAGGCCGTGGGTCGCACGATGCGCCACGCCTGCGAGCTCGATCCCCGCGTGCAGGGCATCCCCAGCACCAAGGGATCGCTGTAACCGTCACAAGGGTAAAACCACCACAAAGGGGACAGGCACCTTTGTGGTGGTTTTGGACGATGAGAAAAGGGAGGGTCGCGTGGGCGAACCGAAGATCGTGGTGGTCGACTACCACAAGGGCAATTTGTCGAGCGTCGTGCGCGGGCTCGCGCGCGCCGGTGCCGTTGCCTGCACGTCGGACGATCCGGAGCAGATCCGCAACGCCGACGGCCTGGTCATTCCGGGCGTGGGTGCGTTCTATGACGCGATTGCCTTTATGCGCCAGAGCGGCGAGGAGACGGCCGTGCTCGATGCCGTCGCCGCTGGAACTCCGCTGCTCGGCATCTGCCTGGGCCTTCAGCTATTTTTTGAGCGCGGCAACGAGGGCGTGCCGGCGGACGAGGGCGCGGTCGCGGACGGAAACGCTCCCGAGCAGGCTGGCGGTCCCTGGGTCGATGGCCTGGGTATTATGCGCGGCTCGTGCACGCGCTTGGAGTCGAGTCGCCTGAAGGTGCCGCACGTGGGCTGGGACCAGGTGCACATGACGTCCGCCGGTGCGGCCGATCCGCTGCTTGCCGGTTTTGCCGAGGGCGCCAACATGTACTTCACCCACAGCTACGCGGTGGCCGACGACGTCGATGCCGCCGATGTGTTGGCGTGCACGCACTATACACGGAGTTTCCCGTGCATCGTGCGCCATGGCAACGTGTGGGGCTGCCAGTTCCATCCCGAGAAATCCTCCGCGCTGGGTCAGCGCATCCTTAAGAACTTCGTCAACATCATCGAGGAGGTCGGCCGATGATTCTGTTTCCCGCAATCGATCTGATCGGCGGCAAGGTTGTACGCCTGGAGCGCGGCGACCGCAGCCGCTGCAAGGTATATTCCGACGACCCTGTGGCTGTCGCCCGCTCGTTTGCCGAGCAGGGCGCTAGCTGGGTGCACGTCGTCGACCTGTCCGCTGCCTTTGGCGAGGACGAGGACACCTGCGCTGCCAACTCGGCGGCGATTAAGGCCATCTGCGGCGTCGACGGTCTGTCCGTGGACGTGGGCGGCGGCGTCCGCTCGCTCGCACGCATCGACGAGCTGGCCGGCTATGGTGCTCGCCGTATCGCACTGGGCACCGTGCTGGTGACCGAGCCGGGTTTTGCCGAGGTGGCGGCCCAAGGCTTTGGCGAGCTGCTGGTGGCAGACATCGCCGCGCGCGACGGCCAGGTCAAGGTGAACGGCTGGCGCGACGGCGCGGGCGTGGCACTCGACGATGCCGTGGCACAGCTCACCGAGCTGGGTTTTAAGCACCTGGTCTACACCGACATCGCGCGTGACGGCATGCAGACGGGCATCGATGTGGCGGCGTATCGCCATGTGGCCGAGGTTGCGGGCTTTCCTGTCGTGGTTTCGGGCGGCATCTCTACGCTCGACGACATTTGCGCGCTGGCTGCGGTGGGTGAGGATGCTATTGAGGGCGCCATTACCGGCCGTGCGCTCTACGAGGGCAACTTTACGCTGGCCCAGGCACTGGCCGCCGCCCGAGGGGAGGAGTAGCCCATGCTTACCAAGCGCGTGATTCCCTGCCTGGACGTCAAGGACGGCCGTGTGGTCAAGGGCGTCAACTTTGTGAGCTTACGCGATGCGGGCGACCCGGTGGAGCTGGCCCGCGCCTACGATCGCGAAGGTGCGGACGAGGTCGTATTTTTGGACATTACCGCGACGAGTGACAACCGTGCGACGACCATCGAGATGGCGGCGCACGCGGCCGAGGAGCTCGCTATTCCCTATACCGTGGGCGGCGGCTTTCGCGACTTGGCGGGCATGCGGACCATGGTTGCCGCCGGTGCCGACAAGGTGTCGCTCAACTCGGCGGCCGTGCGTGACCCGTCGCTGATTAGCCGGGCTGCCGCGGCTTTTGGCGGTCAGGCCGTGGTCGTGGCGATCGATGCCAAGCGCGTCGGTTTGCCCGGAGAGCCGGGTGCCGACAAGTGGGAGGTCTTCACGGCGGGCGGCCGCAACGCCACGGGTATCGACGCGGTGGCGTGGGCCGAGGAAGCGGCTCGTC
>CABUUK010000068.1 GCA_902494765.1 uncultured Collinsella sp. | reverse complement strand
TGGGCGCCAGCGGAATGTGGGGTCACCGCGCGGTCCGCATCTGATGGTGTCGACGTCAATGGTATACGGGTGCATCATCGACGTCTTCAATACAGAAAATATCAGTGCGGAATGTTCTGAAAACTAAGCCCAGCCCCCGCCTGCGGTGACGCTGCTGCGAGCGGTCTGCGATGGGGCCGTTGTTGGTTGGGGCCGCTGGGCTGATGTGGGGGCGCGTGGCTGTTGCGGGCCCTGGTCCCGGCGGCGGCCTCGGCGCTGCGCGCCTGCTGCCTTGGGTGACTTTGGGGTCGATTGGGGTTGTCTGCACAATTCGCGGTATTATGTTGCGGAGTTTTGAAAGGAGCCGCTGGTGGTCACGACGACGTTTGCTTCGCCTTTGGGCGAAATCTTGCTTGCCGCTGATGGCCGCGGTCTGACGGGGCTTTGGTTTGAGGGGCAGGAGCATTTTGGCTCCACGCTTCTCAAAGAAGATCCTGAACATGTTGAAGGCGCCGATGCAGTTTCTGGTGCTGGCGGCATGTCGTCGGTGAGTCCTGCAAATGGTGCGGCTTCTTCGGTGCTTGAGCGTTCGTGGGCTTGGCTGAATGCTTATTTTGCAGGGCAGGAACCTCGGTTTACGCCGCCGTTGCATTTGATTGGCACGGCGTTTCAGCGTGAAGTTTGGTACGAGCTGCTTTCTATTCCGCGTGGCGAGGTCGCTACGTATGGCGAGATCGCCCAGCGTGTTGCGGCTCGACATCGTGTGCCGGGAAATGAGACACCCGTTGTGTCTCCCCGTGCCGTGGGGGCCGCGGTCGCTCGCAACCCTGTTTCGATTATTGTGCCATGCCATCGCGTGGTGGCGGCCGACGGCTCGCTTAACGGATATGCCGGCGGGCTTGATCGCAAGGAGTGGCTGCTTCGGCTTGAGGGCGCGTACGAGGAGTAACACTCGAGCGCTTTGCATAGCCAAGATGCCGTGAAAGAACGGGACATGCTTTTCGAATGGAGGCTCAGACGGAAACTACGTCCCGGAATTCCGTTTTAAAGCGGGATGCGCTTTCCGAATGGCGTTCCAAGCGGAAACCGTGTCCCGGAATACAGCCTCAGAGTGGGACACCGTTTCCGGCTGAGACCACCTGCCTGGACATCGATCTACGCCCGCTCCTGCAGGGCGTAGATGGACTTATCCATGTTGAACAGGTAAGCCACAACGCAGACAATAATGAACATCGGCAAGTTACCAAAGCCGAAGACTTCGCAGCCAATAAGGATGGGTGCGAGCAGCGTATTGGTGGCGCTGCCAAAGACGGCTGCGTAGCCCAGTGCGGCGCAGAGCTCGACGGGCATGCCGAGAATCCCGGCGAGTACGACACCCAGGCTGGCTCCGATGGAGAACAACGGCGTCACCTCGCCACCCTGATATCCTGCGGCAAGCGTGGTAATGGTGAGTGCGAATTTGAGTGCCCAGTCCCAAGGTATGATGGCGACCTTGCCGTCACCGTCGAGCGCCGCGGATATCAGATTGGTGCCAAGCCCGCAGTATCGACCCTGCCATAGTGCGAACAGAATCGCCGATAACGCGATGCCCATAACGGCGATGCGTGCATAGGGGTTGGGGAGCAGCCGCGCCGCAAGTGTTTTGGCATGTGCAAGGCACCAGGCAAAGGCGCCGCCCACCATACCAAACGCGATGCCCAACAGTGCCAGCCGTCCAAGACCGGGGAGGTCGAGCGCATGCGAGGCGGTAACGGCGACCTCGAACTTCTCGAGCCCCAGAGCGCCGGAGGTCATACTTGCTGCGAGTGAGGCCGTAAGCGCGGGAAACAGCGCGCGGTATTCCATGCGTCCTGCGACCAGTACTTCGATAGCAAAGACCGTGGCGGCGAGCGGCGTTCGAAAGAGTCCAGCAAAGCCGGCAGCCATGCCGATAAGCAAAAACGTGTTGCCGGGGTCTCGGAAAGGTAGACGCCGGCCGATCCAGTGTGAGACGGTTGCACCGATCTGCACGGCCACGCCCTCGCGTCCCGCGCTGCCGCCAAAGAGGTGCGTTCCCCACGTGCTCAGCATGATGAGCGGCACCAAACACGGGGAGATGGCGTCCTCGCGTCCGTGACCTACGTCGAATACTAAGCTCATGCCGCGTTCGGTGCCTTTGCCTCAGGTGCGGTAGGCACATACGATGGCCAAGCCCATGAGGGCGGGAAGGGAAGGAGCAGGGTGATGTGCTCGTCGCGGAAGGCGCCAATCGCCAGAAGCACGCGACCAAAGAGGGCACAAATGGCGCCGACGATAACGCCGACGGGGATCCCGACGGCACCCATGAGCACGAGACCGCTATAGGTGTTGGGCAGGCGTTTGATTCTGCTCGAAGCGTTGCTTTCTGACATTTTGCTTTCCGACACTTGCCCTCTTGATAGAAAAAGAGCTGGAGTTGCGCATCGTTGAGAGGCTTTCCAGCTTTAGCAAAACAAACTTATAAGATGCGACGGGCCGCGTCAAGATAATTACCGGACGGCCTAGGAGGCGGCTGGTTGGCTGGCTTAAAACCCAGCGCGTGAAATGACGCTCCACGCTATTCAGCGCGCTTGATAGGATGACGAACCACAGTCTTAAGTTTCTCCGGCGCACACTTGCGTGGATCGGAAAGATAGATTTCGTGATGTAAACGGGTGTCTGAGAAGTCGGGGACATAGCCCTGCTCGGTCGCATATTTATGCATGGCGTCTACGGTTGCCGGCTCGCTGTCGTAGGGTCCGGTATGCATGCATTGAACGCAGAGACCCTCGTCAACTTTAAGCAGCTCGACGGCAGAAAAGTCCAGTTTCTTTTTGGCCGTGGCTTCCGCGACCGCCCAGTCAAAGTCATCCTGAGTGACGAAATCGGGCAGGCGGATGCACGAGATAAAGTTGAAATCGTCCTTGCGTACATAATCGATGTCGCCGCTCGGGGAGTCTTGCCACCAGAAGCCCTCGAGCGGCGGTACCACAAAGTCGAAATAGCCCTCGATACTCCTTGAGCTTTTCTTTGACATCTTGACGGTATAGGCGATGCCGTAAAGCAGCGGCAGGGCATTTTGATACTCGCCACCTTCGGTATTTGGGTCGCCCTTTCCGCGAACGGCAACGTAGCTCATAGGCGGGACAGTTACGATACTCGGCTTGCTCGCAGGTCTGTAGAGCTCCTTGCATTCCTTCTTAAAGTCGAACGCCATGTTGGCCGCCTTTCTGCGTATTGGCCTGCTTAGATAGCTGAATCATATCATAGAAACGAACAGCTGTTCGAATGATTTGGCTGACAGATTGAGATGCGTGCGTTGTGTTTGGCGGTCGGCCTGACCCCATCGATGATTTCTCTGCCTCCCCGGCGCCTCATCTATAGCTGCCGTTTCCCCATATAGAACCTGCCAAAATAAACCCGTCCCTTTTTAGTCGGTGCGAAATGGGTAATACTAAAGAGTTATCCGACCAGATGGGAACCGATCGATGGCTTATATCGAATTCAAAGACGTCATCAAGGCATACGGCGAGGGCGACGCCCGCATTCACGCACTCGACGGCGCGAGCTTTACGGTCGAGCGCGGCGAGCTCGCCATCATTTTGGGTGCTTCGGGTGCCGGCAAGACCACGGCGCTCAACATTCTGGGCGGCATGGATACGGCGACTTCCGGCACCGTGACGGTGGACGGGCGCGATGTGAGCTCCGCTAACGAGGCGCAGCTCGTGGAATACCGCCGCGCCGACGTCGGCTTTGTCTTCCAGTTCTACAATCTGGTCCCCAACCTGACGGCGCTCGAAAATGTTGAGCTTGCGGCGCAAATCTGCCCCGATTCGCTCGATGCCGAGCAAACGCTTCGTCAGGTTGGCCTGGGCGAGCGCCTGGGCAACTTTCCGGCGCAGCTTTCGGGCGGCGAGCAGCAGCGCGTGTCCATTGCCCGCGCACTGGCAAAGAACCCCAAGCTGCTTTTGTGCGACGAGCCCACGGGCGCACTTGACTATAAAACCGGCAAGCAGATCTTGCAGCTGCTGCAGGACACTTGCCGCAAGCAGGGCATTACGGTCATCATCATCACCCACAACTCCGCGCTGGCGCCCATGGCCGATCGCCTGATCCGCTTTAAGAACGGTCGCGTGGAGAGCGAGACGGTCCAGCAAAATCCCGTGCCTATCGAGACGATCGAGTGGTAGCGCCCATGGACCAAGACCGCCAAAACAGCCTACGCCGCGACGCGCAGAACACGGAGCGCGAGCAGGATTTTACGACCTACCGCACTGCCCAAAGCTCAAACGATATGGTGCCGACGGTTTTTCGCCGTGGCATCTACCGCACAATCCGAGGCAGTCTTAAGCGCTTTTTGTCAATCGTGGTCATCACCGCGCTTGGCGTGAGCGTGATGTGCGGCCTTAAGGCGGGTTGCGAGGACCTGTGTGATTCGGTTGATGCCTACTTCGACCAGCAAAATGTCTATGACATTAACGTGCAGTCGACCTATGGCCTGACTGACGATGATCTCGACGCCATACAAGAGGTCGATGGCGTCGAAACGGCCGAGGGCATCTACACCGAGACCGCCTACACCGCCGTGGGCACAACGCGCGAGCGCGTGGTCGTGCAGAGTCTCTCCAAGGAGAACATCGATCAGCCGGTGCTCGTGAACGGCGATTTGCCCGAGAGCGCCGATGAAGTCGCGGTGACTTCGAAGTTCCTGAAGGCATCGGGCAAGAAAATCGGCGATACCGTGAGTTTTGCCGCCAATGACGCAAGCTCGTCGAACCAAAGTGCCAAGGATCAGTTTGCCGCGGGCGATTACACCATTACGGCCGAGGTCCTCGACCCCACCGACGTGAGCTCCGACTCGACAGTCAACGCCTTTCGCGCTGCTTCGGCTGCGGACTATAAGTTCTATGTGAGCGAGGATGCCGCGACATCTTCTTCCTACTCCGCGATCCGCGTGACCGTCGAGGGAGCCAAGAGCCTCAACTCCTATTCAGATGCCTATACGACAAAGATCAACGAGGTCAAGGGTAATATCGAGAAGATCCGTGAGGAGCGTGAGAAGGTGCGCGCTCAGGAGCTGACGGTTGACACGCCGGCAAGCTTGGATGCGGCCGAGCGCCAGGCGAATATGCTCTTTGGGATTGAACAGGACAACATCAACCGCATGCCCCAGGGCAGCGAGGAGCGTGTCCAGGCTCAGGCCGACCTGGACCAGCGCCGCGCCGCCGCCAACCAACAATTCGCCGATGCTCGCGCCGAGATTTCCGATTTGGGCGAATGCACCTGGTACATCCAGGACCGCGGTAACATCGCAAGCTACTCGAGCGTCGAGAGCGACAGTTCTTCGATCGAGGCCATCGCCACGGTTTTCCCATTTATCTTCTTTGTCGTCGCCGTGCTCATCAGTCTTACCACCGCCACACGCATGGTCGAGGAAGAGCGCACGCTCATTGGCCTGTACAAGGCGCTCGGCTATTCGAGCGGGCGTATTCTGTCCAAATACGTGGACTACTCGCTGTGGGCGTGTCTGATCGGCGGCGTGCTCGGCAACATCATCGGATTTGTGGGCCTGCCGCTGTTCCTGTTTACGGTGTTCGACGATATGTACTCACTGCCCCAGATGCTGCTTTCGTACGACATCGTGTCCTCGATCGTTTCGGTGGCGCTGTTTGCCGTGGGCGTGGTGGGCGCCACGATTATCGCCTGCCGTCACGAGATGGCCGAGACCCCGGCCTCGCTTATGCGTCCCAAGGCCCCGCGCGCTGGCTCGCGCATCTTGCTTGAGCGCATCGGCTTTATCTGGCGTCGCATGGGCTTTTTGAACAAGGTGGCGGCGCGTAACCTGTTCCGCTACAAAAAGCGTGCCTTTATGACCATCTTCGGTATTGCCGGCTGTACGGCGCTCGTGATCTGCGGTATGGGCATCCGCGACACGTCGGTGGCGCTTTCGCCCAAACAGTACGGGCATATCACGCGCTATGACTTGCTGGCGGTTGCTAACCCCGACGATTTTTCACAGACGTGCGCGGCATTGGATGAGCGCGGCGCGGCCAATGATTCCAACGTGACCGTGACTTCGACGCTGCCGATTATGACCGACAACGTTACCTTTACATTCGGCGGAAAGAGCGAGACCGTGCAGCTGATCGTGGTGCCCGATGACCGCACGGGTGACTTGGGCGATTACGTTCGCCTTGAGGATGAGTCCAAAGAGCCACTGTCTTTGCGTGACGGAGACGTGTATCTGAGTAAGAGTTCACAGCTGGTGCTGGGGATTCAACCGGGCGATACGGCGCACGTCCAGGATTCGTCGCTCAATGTCGCCAAGGTCAAAGTCAGCAACATTTCGCTTAACTATCTGGGCAACACGCTTTACATGACGCAGGGCACCTATGAGCGCGCGTTTGGCCGAAGCGCACGCCTTAACGGCGTCTTTGTGCTGCTTAAGGGCTCGTCGGCCGACCAGATTGCGTTTAGCAAGAATCTTAAGAGTGACGGTTGGCTTACGATTTCGAGCACGGCCGAACATTGGCAGAACTACGAGGCGAACTTTACGATTATCAATTCCGTCGTGGTGCTCGTGACCTTTATGGCGGCGTGCCTATCGTTTGTGGTGGTGTTTACGCTGTCCAACACGAATATCTCCGAGCGCGAACGCGAGCTGGCGACCATCAAGGTGCTGGGCTTCCGCCGTGGCGAGGTGCACCATTACGTCAACAAGGAGACGTTGATCCTCACGGCAATTGGCGCCGCGCTGGGCGTGCCACTGGGCGGCTTGCTGGCCGAGAGTTTTACGTACATTTTGCAGATGCCGTCGCTGTACTTTGATGTTGAGGTCGAGCCGCTAAGCTACGTGCTCGCCGTGGTGCTTTCCTTTGGCTTTACGTTTATCGTCAACCTCGCCACCAATCGTACCCTCAACAAGATCGACATGGTCGGCGCCCTCAAAAGCGCCGAGTAACCTGCCAAAAAGGGACAGGTTTATTTTGGCAGGTTTTATCTGGACAAACGCCGGACAGCCTATAGGTGGTCCGGCGTTTGTTGCTTTGCTGGGGATGTTTGTCGCTTAGTGCTCTTACTGTCCAATCCAGTGTTGCGCATAGCTCTTAATGTCCTCGGTAAAACCGTCAAGGTCGTCAGGGGCGATAACGCTGTCGATAAGCAAATTGGCTATCTTGCGGTGCATTGTGCTGCGGCGAATGTCGTTTGCAATTACGCCTGAGGACAGCTTGTCTCTATTGAGGCGCTCTTCTAGTGCCCAAAATCTACTGGACGCTTCACTGTCGCCGTTCAGCATCTCAACGTACTGGCCGATGAGCTTTTCCATATAACGTTCTTGCCATTGGGGAAGCATTTTCTTAAACAGCTTCCAGTCGCTTTCGGCTACGTCGCGCATATGTCCTCCGCTCGCTAAACGGGCTTTTCCATTTGCCTTTCATTCTATTTGGTTTTCGTTCACGGGCGTGGATGAGAGGCTCTCTTTAGCCTTCGAGATTGGGCCTGAATGGGTCGTATGCCACAAAACGGGCCTATCTACTACGTTTAATTGGATACCCTCAACCATGCCGGGAAAACGAAAAATAAAACCGACGCTCCTATAAGTTGTCAAGAGGCAGTTTGCGGGAGCGCTCTCTCCAATTCGCACAGGAGCTCGTAATACCTCCTCTCCAGTTTCGTCGACCGCCGTTTCCCCCGT
>CABUUK010000067.1 GCA_902494765.1 uncultured Collinsella sp. | reverse complement strand
CGGTCGATATTGCGCTCGTCACGCGCGGCGAGGACCTGCTGGCCCGCCATGCCGCATCGCGCGCCGACATCATCTTGCTCGATATGATCATGCCGCTCGTCAACGGCATGGACACCGCACGCGAACTGCGCCAGGCCGACACCGCCGTGCGCCTGGTGTTCCTCACCTCGTCGCCCGAGTTCGCGCTGGAATCCTACGAGGTCCGCGCCTTCGACTACCTGCTCAAGCCCGTGACTTACGAACGCCTGGCGCAGTTACTCGACGAGCTTTCGAGCATGCGCCCGGCGGCAACCGACGAGCTCGTGATCAAAACTTCCTTTGGCTACCACGCCCTGCGCCTGTCCAACATCGAATATGCCGAAGCGCGCAACAAGCACGTGGTCTTCCACCTGCGCGACGGACGCGATATCGAGGCACTCGAGTCATTCCGCAGCGTCGAGGACCGTTTGGTGCAAAATGCCACCTTCTTTAAATGCCACCGCAGCTACCAGGTCAACCTGCGCAATATCGATCACTTTGACCGCACGGACATCGTCATGCGCTCGGGCGCGTGCATCCCGCTTTCGCGCAGCTGCAAGCAGGGATTCCAAGACGCCTACTTTGCGGCGCGCTTTGAGGGTGGGAGACACTGATGGTCTCCTCGGTCGAAATGATCCTTTGGGCAATCCACCACGCCACGACGTTGCTCTTTGGCGTCTTTGCCTCGGCGGCGCTGTGCGGTATCGAAATCAATCGACGCCATGCACTCGAGTTGGTGGGGGTCGGAGTCGCAACCGGCGCTGCCTTTTCGATCGCCAATGCCGTCGGCGGCGAGCTTTTCGCCCGCCAGGTATATCCGCTCGTCGTGCATCTGCCGCTCGTCATCTATTTGTGCGCGCGCTACCGCCTGAGCCCGCTGTTTGCCGTGCTCGGCATTACGAGTGCCTATCTGAGCTGCCAGTTCAGCAATTGGATGGGCATCGCCGCATTTGCCGCAACCGATTCTCAGATCGCGTACTATCTGGCGCGCATCGCGACCACACTCGCCGTCTTTGCCGTCCTGTTGCATTGGGCCGGCGACATCGGTCCACGCTTGGCGATTAAAAGCACCACCGAGCTGGGCATCCTTTTAATCCTGCCGCTCGTCTATTACATCTTTGACTATGCCACCAACGTCTACACCACGCTGTTCCACTCGGGCTCGGTGGTGACGGTTGAGTTTTTGGCATTTGCGCTCTGTGCCTTCTATCTTATGTTTCTTGCCGTTTACCTGCGCGAATACGAAGAAAAGGAAACCGCCGAGCGAGAGCGCTGGATGCTCGAAACCCGCGACAGCGCCGCCATCAAAGAGCTCGAGGCTTGGCGTCAATCTGGGCGCGAGCTGTCGATTCTGCGCCACGACATGCGCCACTTCCTACGCGGCCTGGCCGCTTTAATTGAGGAGGGTCACACCGACGAGGCGCTCGATCGCATCGACGAACTCTGCGAAGCCGGCGACCGCACCGCCGTACGCCGCTTCTGCGCCAACGAGACCGTAAACATCGCGCTTTCGTCATTTAACTCGGATATCAATAGAAACGGCATTACCGCCAACCTGCGCGCCGCCGTACCCGAAACCATCCACGTAGGTGACGCCGACCTGTTTAGCGTGCTCTCAAATGCCTTGGAAAACGCTATCACCGCCGCAAGCGCCGCACCCCAAGGAAAGCGATTCGTCGACTTTGACCTGCGATTAGAGGACGGCCAGCTGCTGCTGTTAGTTTCCAACACGTTTGACCGCGCGCCGCGCATGGTCGATGGCATGCCCGTAGCCGGGCACACCGGACACGGCTTTGGAACCAAGAGCATTAAGCTTGCCGTCGAACGCATGAATGGTAACTGCCAGTTCCGCATTAACGGCGATCGGTTTGAGCTGCGCGCTGTGATGTAGGGGCTGCCGCCAGCCTCGCTACAGCGGAGCGGCTGCCGGGGTCAGCTGCTTGATGTATGCCCACATGCGCTGCTTGGCGGCTTTGTCAGTGAGCGCCGCCTCAAAGCCGTCGAGCGCGAGCACGCGGCGGCCCTGCACATGGGCGACCAGGCCGGGCTTGAGCATGGCGGTGTCGAAGTCATCGATCGCCACGAGCATATCGGCGTAGGTCTCGCGCATGGCATCGGCCGCGTTGTTGTCGAGCAGTAGCACCGCCTCGGGGTCCAAGGCCTCGAGCGCCTCGCGGAACAGCTCGCACGGCAGAGTCTCGCCCACCGCGACCGCTCCGTCACCCACGCCGGCGACGCTTGCCAGCACGCAAAAATCCTCGGGCGCGTAGCCGATGGCCCCAAGCGCCTTGCGCAACGCCGCGCCATCCGGGCCGGCGGCAAGCTCGCCACCCGAACGCTCGGCCTCGTCCAAATCGCCTTTGACCAGCACGATCGGCGAGCACGCGTTGCCCGCGATACGCACGCCACGGACCGCAAGCGATGTGAGCTCCTGCTCGGCCGCCTGGGCGATGGCTTCTTTTTTCTGGCTTTGTGACGTGGACATGCGCTCTCCAATCGTTTGCGTGCCCACCATTATATAAAAGAGCCGCCTGCGAGTGGTTGCTTTGCGGGCGGCTGGGTATAAGCACGGTCGTACTGAGTTTTACGCGGCTGAGCCGCGTCACATTATGGAGGTCACCATGGCTGACATTAAGCAGATTACCCCCGAGAACTTCGATTCCGTCGTTAACGACAGCCTGCCCGTGCTGGTCGATTTTTGGGCACCGTGGTGCGGTCCCTGCCGCTCCCTCTCGCCCATCGTTGACGAGGTTGCCGATGAGCTGGCTGGCAAGCTTGCCGTTGCCAAATGCAACGTCGACGACAACCAAGACCTGGCCATGAAGTATGGCGTCATGAGCATCCCCACGCTGATTGTGTTTAAGAACGGCGAGGAGATTGACCGCTCGGTTGGCGCTCTACCCAAGGCGAGGCTGCAGGCGCTGCTGGAGAAGCATCTGTAATACGCTTGTTACTTACCCGCCGTCTATGAGCGCTTTTGCACCGCTCGCCGGACCGCCGGATGCGGCGCGGGCGACCACGGATAGTATGGTAGTTACAAACAGCCCCCCAGTGAACGGGTGCGGGTCGCACAGACTCGTACCCGTTTTCTTATGCAGCTGCGCGCAGAGCGGGCGTAGTAAAATCTGAACCACTGAACTGCCCCATACAAAAGGAGATTTCCCATGCATGATGTTGGAATGAATATGAGCCAGCTTGCCATGAGCGTCAAGCAGGTCGACGACACCATCGAGCTCGCTCACGAGTGGAGCCATCAGCTGCTGCATGCGACCGAGAATTTTGACATGGAGCGCATCGGCGCCAAGCTCGAGGCAGCCATGGCCGCGCTGCACGAGGCCCATGATGCACTCGAGGGCTACGAAGAGGCCATCGAGGCCGACCACAACTCCGTCGGCTCCGTGAAGCTGGTGTAACGTGGCCGAACATGAGCACGGCTGCGGGTACGAGCACGAGCATCCGCACGGGGCGGATGGTGACGCAGGCTGCCACTGTAGTGGCTCCGGCTCCGAGCTGGTCCGCTTTTCGGTTACCGCACCGGACGACCTGCTGCGCCGTTTTGACGAACAGATCGCGCGCCGCGGCGACGTGGCCAACCGCTCCGAGGCCGTGCGCGACCTGATTCGCGCCTCGATCGCCAAGGAGCAGATGCGCACGCCCGATGAGCATGTTATCGGGTCGCTCACCATGATCTACGACCACCATACCGGCGACCTGACGCGCCGTCTGGACGAAGTGCAGCACGACTACACCGACGAGATCGTATCGACCATGCACGTGCATCTGGATCACCACAACTGCTTGGAGATTCTGGCGCTCAAGGGTCGCGGCGAACGTGTCTACGAGCTGGCTGACCGTCTGCTGGGCCTGCGCGGCGTTAAGCACGGCGAGCTCACGTGCGCCGCCACCAAGCAGAGCTTGGGGCTGTAACAGCACACATTTCAACGAAGGAGGGTCGCATGCGACATGCGCATATCCATGTAACGGGCATTGTGCAGGGTGTCGGCATGCGACCGTTTGTGTATCGCGAGGCCATGGCGCACGGCATTTGCGGCTGGGTGCTCAACGCGGGCGACGGCGTGCATATCGAGGCGCACGCTTCGGTCGAGGCGCTCGACGGCTTTGTCGCCGCGCTGTCGGAGCACGCGCCTGCCGCGACCCGCGTTGAGCATGTCGAGGTTATGGACCTAGCACCCGGCAACTGGGACGCCGCTAACGAGCAGGGTTTTCGCATTGTGGCGTCACAGGATCAAACTGCCCACACGACGCTCATCTCACCCGACATCGCCACGTGCGACGACTGCCTGCGCGAGCTGTTCGACCCCGCCGACCGACGCTTTCACTATCCCTTTATCAACTGCACCAACTGCGGACCGCGCTTTACCATCATTCGCTCGCTGCCCTATGACCGAGCGGCCACCTCGATGAATCGCTTTCCCATGTGCCCCACCTGCGCCGCAGAGTATGCCGATCCGCTCGATCGGCGATTTCACGCGCAGCCCGATGCCTGCTTTGATTGTGGACCGCATATTACGTGGCGTGAGGTCAATTGCGGTGTTGTGCCAACGGCGGTCGACGCGACACCAGCCGTCGGCTCCACGCGCGAGGCCAGCGATGCCATCATCGAACGCTGCGTCGAGCTGCTGGCTGGCGGCGGCATCGTCGCCATCAAGGGTCTGGGCGGATTCCACCTGGCCTGCGATGCCACCAACGAACAAGCGGTACGCGAGCTGCGCCGTCGCAAGCGTCGCAGCAATAAGCCGCTTGCCGTTATGGTGCGCGACCTTGCCGACGCCGAGCGCCTGTGTCACATCGATGGCGTTGAGCGTAATCTTCTTGCCGGCAGCGTTCGTCCCATCGTGCTGCTGCGTCGCCGCGCAACCGGCAACGACGCCTACGGCTCCCCCGACGCCCCTGAGCTCGCGCCATCCGTCGCGCACGACTTGCCCGAGCTCGGCGTCATGCTCCCCTACACCCCGCTTCAACATTTACTGCTCGCCGCGGCCGCGGCGCGCGGCATGAGCGCACTTGTCATGACCAGCGGAAACCTGAGCGAAGAGCCCATCGAGACCGACGATGCCCTTGCATGGGAGCATCTCGTTGCCGCCGGCATCGCCGACGCGTTGCTCGGCAACGACCGCGCAATTCTGTCGCGCTACGACGACTCCGTGGTACGCGTGGTCGACGGCGACGTCATGCCCGTGCGTCGCGCACGCGGATATGCGCCGCAGCCGCTGTCGTTGCCGGAGCTCAACGGCACCACGCCCTGCGTGCTCGCCTGCGGTCCGCAGCAAAAAGCCACGATCGCGCTCACGCGCGAGGACGCCAACGGTCATACGACCTGTTTTGTGTCGCAGCATATCGGCGATGTCGAAAACGGCGCGACTTTCGATGCCTGGAGCGCCGCACGCACGCGTCTGGAAAACCTCTTTGACCTGGCGGCTGCCGCCTTGGCATGCGACATGCATCCCAGCTATCTGTCGAGCCAATGGGCGCGCGAGCAGGCACGGGAGCACAATCTGCCGCTTATCGAAGTCCAGCACCATCATGCGCACATCGCGAGCGTAATGGCAGAGGCGATTGTCGCAGGCCGGCTTGCGCCCGATGCACGCGTCCTCGGCATCGCCTTCGACGGCACGGGCGCCGGCACCGATGGCACCATATGGGGCGGTGAGTTTCTTATCTCCCGTCTCGCCGATTTTGAGCGCGTCGCGCATCTGCGCACCTGGGCGCTCCCCGGTGGCGCCGCATCCGTACACGATGCCCGCCGCAACGCCTTTGCCCTGCTCAGCGAGCTCGACCTGCTCGAGCACCCGGGAGCTGTGGGGCTCTTGAACAGCCTTGACGAGCAAACGCGCAGCATAACGGCAACGATGATCGAGCGCGGCATCAACAGTCCGCGCACTAGCAGCATGGGTCGCCTGTTTGATGCCGCAGCCGCGATTTTGGGCATTTGCGGCCAGGCAACCTACGAGGGCGAACCCGCCATCGAGCTCGAAGCCGCCGCCTGGCGCGCGCTCGACAGCGAAATCGCCCATTTTCCCGACGACAACGCCGGCTATTCCGCATCTGACCCATCGTGGCTGGACGGCCCCTATGTTCTGGACCAGAAAGCACTCTTTGAGGCACTTTTGGGAGGAATTGAAGCCGGAGCGCCCGCCGACAGGCTCGCACTCGATTTCCATGTCGCCGTCGCGCGCTCCTCGGCGCGCATCGCCAGCGATATCTGCGTGCACGAGGGCATCGACACCGTCGCACTCTCGGGCGGCGTGTTCATGAACCGACTTCTGCTTCAGCTTCTCACCCGCGAGCTCAAAAGCGCAGGCTTTACTGTCCTTGTCCCCCACACCGTACCCGTCAATGACGGCTGCATCGCCTACGGTCAGGCAGCAGTCGCACGCACTCGCCTCGCACAGGTCGCGCCACAATAGGCTGTTCGGCCAGCCCGCAAGCCGCCGTCTCACAGGCGTAACGCGTTTGCCCGCGAACCCCGCGAGCGCTACCATCAACTGATGGATTATTGAGCGCTCATCCAGCGCAAAGCGTATACAGGGGGAACAATATGTGCCTTGCCGTTCCCGGTAAAGTAGTCAAACGCGACGACGGCCTCAAGGCCACCGTCGACATGATGGGCATCGAGCGCCCCGTGTCGCTGCGGCTCGTGCCGACGGCGCAGGTTGGCGACTATATTCTCGTACACGCCGGCTTTGGCATCCAGATTGTCGACGAGCAGGAAGCACAGGAAACGCTCGAGCTTGTTAATGCCATGTCCGAGCTGGTCGAAGAAGACCAGCTGGCCACCAACCCGGCGGAGGCTTACTAGTGGCGCCCGAGCAGCCGGCTCGCTCCGGTATCGATTTCTCGGCATTCCGCGATCCCAAGCTGGCTCGCGAGCTCATCGAGCGCATTCATGAGCTTGTCGGCGACCGCACCATCAACCTTATGGAAGTCTGCGGCACGCATACCGTGAGCATCGGGCGCTATGGCTTTCGCTCCATTATGCCGGCAGGGCTCAAGCTGCTGAGCGGCCCGGGCTGCCCCGTCTGCGTCACCGCCAACCGCGACATCGACCACGCAATCGCGCTCGCCAACATAGACGGCGCCATCATCACCACCTTTGGCGACATGATGCGCGTGCCCGGATCATCCACCTCGCTCGCTGCGCAAAAAGCGGCAGGGCGTGACATTCGCATCGTCTACTCGCCGCTCGACGCGCTCGACATTGCCGAGCAAAACCCTGATCGCCCGGTCATTTTTATGGGCGTGGGCTTTGAGACTACGACGCCCACCATCGCCGCCGCCATCTTGGAGGCCGAGGCGCGCGGGCTTTTGAACTTCTCGGTCTATTGCGTCCACAAGACCACGCCGCCGGCGTTGCGCGCCATCGCCAACGACCCCGAGACCGCCATCGACGGCTTTATCCTGCCGGGCCACGTCGCCACCATCACGGGCTTGGCCCCCTTTGGCTTTTTGGTCGACGAGTTTAAGACTCCAGGCGTGGTAACGGGATTTGAGCCGGTCGACATCTTGCAGGGTATCTGCATGCTGGTCCAGATGGTTGTTGAGGGGCAACCCGCGATCGACAACGCCTACCGTCGCGGCGTCAATGCCGACGGCAATCCTGTGGCGCGCCAGCTGGTCGAGCAGGTATTTGAGCCGTGCGATACCACGTGGCGCGGGCTGGGATCGATTGCGGCTTCGGGACTCGCCATTCGTCCCGAGTTTTCGCACTTTGATGCCAGCATGCGCTTTGACGTGTCCATCGAGCCGACGGTCGAGCCACGCGGGTGCCGCTGCGGCGACGTGCTGCGCGGGGCCATTACGCCGAGCGACTGCCCCTTGTTCGGCCACGCTTGTACGCCCGAGCATCCCGTCGGCCCCTGCATGGTGAGCTCCGAGGGCAGCTGCGCAGCATATTTCCGCTACCGAGGCTAAT
>CABUUK010000066.1 GCA_902494765.1 uncultured Collinsella sp. | reverse complement strand
CGCCGAGGTGAAGCCCTCCGCACGCGGCGAGCTGGAGATCACCACGCTCAACCAGATGTACCTGGAGGAGGGGACGCTGTCCGTGGTGACCCTGGGCCGCGGCTACGCGTGGCTGGACACCGGCACCATGGAGAGCCTGCACGAGGCCGCGGAGTTCGTCCGCGCCGTCGAGCACTCCCAGGACCTACCGGTCTCGGTCCCCGAGGAGATCGCCTGGGAGAACGGCTGGATCACGACCGCCGAGCTGGAGGAGGCGGCCAAGGCCTACGGCAAGTCGGTCTACGGTCGGCACCTGAAGAAGGTCGCCGCCGGCGAGATCGTCAACAGCCCGCGCGAGTACTAAACGATTCAATGGGAGATACAGATATGTCTGAAGAGCTCTTCGAGCCCAGGAACATCATCGTCACGGGCGGCTGCGGCTTCATCGGCAGCAACTTCGTGCACCACGTCGTGAACAACCACCCCGACGTGCACGTCACCGTCCTGGACAAGCTGACCTACGCCGGCAACCCCGAGAACATCGCGGGCCTTCCCGCCGACCGCGTCGAGCTCGTGGTGGGCGACATCTGCGACTCCGAGCTGCTGGATAGGCTCGTCCTCGGCCACGACGCGATCGTGCACTACGCCGCCGAGAGCCACAACGACAACTCCATCGCCGACCCGGAGCCCTTCCTGCGCACCAACGTCGAGGGCACCTTCCGCCTGCTGGAGGCCGTGAGGAAATACGGCGTCCGCTACCACCACGTCTCCACCGACGAGGTCTACGGCGACCTGGCGCTCGACGACCCGGCGAAGTTCACCGAGGAGACGCCGTACCGCCCGTCCTCGCCGTACAGCTCCACCAAGGCGTCCTCCGACATGCTCGTGCGCGCCTGGACCCGCACCTACGGGCTGCGAACCACCATCTCCAACTGCTCCAACAACTACGGCCCCTACCAGCACGTGGAGAAGTTCATCCCCAGGCAGATCACCAACATCATCGACGGAGTCCGCCCCAAGCTCTACGGCCGCGGCGAGAACGTCCGCGACTGGATCCACACCGAGGACCACTCCAGCGCCGTCTGGGACATCCTCACGAAGGGCCGCACGGGGGAGACCTACCTCATCGGAGCCGACGGCGAGAAGAACAACATCACCGTGCTGCGCATGATCCTCGAGGCCATGGGCCGCGACCCCGAGGACTTCGACTGGGTCGCCGACCGCCCCGGCCACGATCGCCGCTACGCCATCGACTCCACCAAGCTGCAGACCGAGCTCGGCTGGCGCCCGACGCACACCGACTTCGCCGAGGGCCTCAGGGCCACCATCGACTGGTACGTCGCCAACGAGGCCTGGTGGCGCCCGGCCAAGGAGGCCACCGAGGCCCGCTACCGCGCGCAGGGGCAGTAGGGAGAGGAGAGACATGGCAGACATCGCATTCGAGAAGGACCTCTCCGTCACCGAGACCGGCATCGGGGGCCTCAAGGTCGTCGACCTGGCCGTCCACGGCGACTCGCGCGGCTGGTTCAAGGAGAACTGGCAGCGCGCCAAGATGTGCGCCCTGGGCATCCCCGACCTCAGGGTCGTCCAGAACAACATCTCCTACAACGACAGCCGCGGCGTCACCCGCGGCATCCACGCCGAGCCCTGGGACAAGTTCATCTCGGTGGCCCGCGGCTCGGTCTTCGGCGCCTGGGTGGACCTGCGCGAGGGCAGCGAGACCTTCGGCAAGGTGTTCACCTGCACGCTCGACCCGAGCAGGGCCATCTACGTCCCGCGCGGCGTGGGCAACTCCTTCCAGGCCCTGGAGGACGGCACCGCCTACACCTACCTGGTGGACGCCCACTGGTCGCTGGAGCTCAAGAGGACCTACACCTTCGTGAACCTCGCCGACCCGGAGCTTAACATCCAGTGGCCCATCCCGCTGGACCGGGCCACCGTCTCCGAGGCCGACCTCAACCACCCGATGCTCAAGGACGTCGTCCCCATGGCGCCCAAGAGGACGCTCGTCACCGGCTGCAACGGCCAGCTGGGCCGCGCGGTGCGCGCGCTGGCGGAGGAGCGCGGCGTCGCCAAGGACTTCGACTTCTGCGACATCGACACCTTCGATATGTCAGACCCGGACGCCTACACACAGTACGACTGGTCGCTCTACGGCACCGTGATCAACTGCGGCGCCTACACCGCCGTGGATAGGGCGGAGACCGCCGAGGGCCGCGCGACCGCCTGGAAGGCCAACGCGACCGGCCCCGCCCTCCTCGCCCGCACATGCTCTGATCACGGGATCACCCTCGTCCACGTGTCCAGCGACTACGTCTTCGACGGCACCGCCGAGGTGCATGACGAGGACGAGCCCCTCAGCCCGCTGTCCGTCTACGGCCAGACCAAGGCCGCCGGCGACATCGCCGTGGCCGGGTGCCCGCGCCACTACATCATGCGCTCCAGCTGGGTCATCGGCGAGGGCCGCAACTTCGTCAAGACGATGAAGGGCCTGTCCGACCGCGTCGCCGACCCCGAGGACGGGCTCGAGCAGGTCACGGTCGTTGACGACCAGCTGGGCCGCCTGACCTTCACGCGCGACATGGCCGAGGCCATCTTCCACGTGCTGGGGACGCACGCCCCCTACGGCACCTACGACTGCACCGGCTCCGGCACCGTCAAGTCCTGGGCCGATATCGCCCGCGCCGTCTTCGAGGCCGCCAACGGCAACGGGGACAGGGTCGTGCCGGTATCGACCGCCGACTACTACGCGAGCGCCGAGGGCCCCGTCGCCCCGCGCCCGGTCCACTCCGCGCTCGACCTGTCCAAGCTCGAGGCTGCCGGCTTCCACATGCCCGACTGGGAGGAAGAGCTGGGGGAGTACATCAAGACGCTCTAGCCGCTATTAACTTTTCGAGAGTAAAAGCCGCCGTTCTTTAACGGCGGCTTTTCTTGTTGGTGGCTATCTGCGCAGTGGTGCCAATAGTATTTTGCGGAAGATCTACCTCTCGCTTGGCATGGAAGTAGGGTGGCCGGGCTGGTCGTCGTAGGCGTATTTGCTGTACACGTTGACCTCCCACTGCTTTTTTTCGACCTTTGCTACAGAATCTAGGATGAAGCCGGTCGCAAGGCTCAGGCCGCACAGGAACATAAACGAGGCGGCGAGCATAGCGGTGGGGAAGCGCGGGACGAGGCCGGTCTGGAAATATTCGACAACGATGGGCATGCCCAGGGCGAGGCCGAATACCGCGAACAGAAGCGCAACGAGGCTGAAGAACTTCAGCGGGCGATAGTCCTTGAACAGCGTGCCGATCATCGCAACGACTTTAATGCCGTCGCTCACGGTGTTGAGTTTGGACTCGGAACCCTCGGGACGGTCGCGGTACTCGATGGGCACATCTTTGATGCGCCAGCGGTGGTCGACGGCGTGGATCGAGAGCTCGGTTTCGATCTGAAAGCCCTCGGAAAGCACTGGGAAGGTTTTAACGAACGGGCGGCTCATGGCGCGGTAGCCTGTCATGACGTCATCGAAGCTGTAGCCATAGATCCACTTGATCATGGCGCGGACCAGATTATTGCCAAAGCCGTGGAAGGCACGCTTGTTCTCCTCGGCGTAGGTGCCGTTGGAAAGGCGATCGCCTACGGTCATGTCGGCCGTGCCGTTAAGGATGGGCTCGCAGAGGGCCTTGGCCGCCTCGGCGGGGTAGGTGTCGTCTCCGTCGACCATCAGGTAGCAATCGGCGTCGATATCGCGAAACATCTGGCGGCACACGTTGCCCTTTCCCTGACGGGGCTCAAAGCGGACTGTGGCGCCGTGCTCGGTGGCAATGCGTGAGGTATCGTCCGACGAGTTGTTGTCATAGACATAGACCGTCGCCTGCGGAAGCTCGCGGTGAAAGTCGTCGATGACTTTGCCGATCGTGAGCGCTTCGTTGTAGCAAGGGATGATGACGGCGATGGATTCAGAATTCACTTAATGCTCCTTATACATTCAATCCTAGAAAGTATAGCCGTTTGGGCCTGGCATCCTAAGATGTGGGTTAGTTCTCCAGTTTTGTTGCGCGAATCGTTTGCATGGCCGTCGGGTCTATACTGTTCGTTTGTCAACGATTACGAGTAAAGGAGTTGCATCCGTGTCGGATCAGACAAAGCAACAAGAAACTCGCAGTCTGCCTGCGACGTTTGCTAAGAACGAATTTGAGAAGGACGCGTTTATCCTTCGTCAGCTGGTTACCAAGGATTTTAAGATCAAGTATCGCCGTAGCGTTCTGGGCGTCGCATGGTCGGTGCTCAACCCGCTGCTGATGATGATCGTCATGGCCATCGTGTTCTCGACGATTTTTGGCCAGGGCCGCAATGGCTCAATGACGCCCGAGATGTACCCGCTGTACTTGATCGTGGGTAACATCACCTTTGCCGTCATGTCTGAGTCTACTAACCAGGCCCTGACGTCGATCGTGGGCGCTGCCCCTCTGCTCAAGAAGGTTAAGGTGCACCGCTGGGTTTTCCCGGTGCAGAAGGTGCTCTTCTCGCTGGTCAACTTTGCCTTCTCGCTGGTCGCCGTCGCCATCGTCATGCTGTGGTTCCGCGTTATGCCTTCTTGGCACCTGATTCTGTTGCCGGTTTGCCTGCTGCTGCTTATGTGCTTCTGCATGGGCCTGGGCATGATGCTCTCTGCCCTTACGGTCTTCTTCCGCGACGTTATGCATCTGTGGAGCGTCGTCATTACGGCGTGGACTTACATTACGCCCATCTTCTGGACGACTGACTATATTGCGCAAATGCCGCATCTCGTGCGTATCTTGATGTATGCGAACCCCATGTTCAACTACCTGCAGTTTATGCGCGATATCTTCCTGTTCCAGACTACGCCCTCGCTTATGACGTTTGGTATGTGCGTCGCTTGGGCGGTTCTTGCGCTTATTATTGGCTATACCGTGTTCCATAAGTCCGAGCGCAAATTTATCCTCTACATCTAAGGAGTGCTGTGATGACTGAATCTGTTGTTGATTACAGCGAGCAGCCTCTGGCTGTCGAGGTCGACGACGTCACCATGATCTTTAACATGGCGTCCGAGTCGCTGACCAACCTCAAGGAGTACTTCATTAAGCTTGCCAAGCACGAGCTGTTCTTTGAGGAGTTTAGGGCGCTTAAGCACATCTCGTTTGATATTCATCGCGGCGAGGTTGTGGGTCTGGTCGGCACCAATGGCTCCGGCAAGTCTACGATGCTCAAGATTATCGCTGGCGTTCTTGAGCCTAGCGAGGGCAGCGTTAAGGTGCACGGTAACATCGCGCCGCTGATTGAGCTTGGCGCCGGCTTTGACCCCGAGCTGACCGCCCGCGAGAACATCTATCTGAACGGCGCCCTGCTCGGCTATACCAAGGAGTTCATCGACGCCAACTTTGACGGCATTATCGAATTCGCTGAGCTGCAGAACTTTGTCGATATGCCGCTCAAGAACTTCTCCTCGGGCATGGTGGCGCGTATCGCCTTTGCAATCGCGACGATTACCGAGCCCGATATTCTGATCGTTGACGAGACGTTGTCCGTCGGTGATGTGTTCTTCCAGCAGAAGTGCGAGGCCCGCATCCAGCACTTTATCCAGAGCGGCGAAGTGACGGTTCTGTTCGTTTCGCACTCCATGGAGCAGGTTGAGCGCATCTGCCAGCGTGCCGTTTGGATTGAGAAGGGTGACCTTCGCATGGACGGCCCGGTCAGTGAGGTCTGCAAGGCGTACCGTGAGCAGTTCAACTAGGTTATAATTATTTGCGCCTGACAGGCTTGCGCTTGCTTTGGCGTGCGGTTATTTGCTCCATTAGCTCAGTTGGATAGAGCAGGGGACTTCTAATCCCAAGGTCGACGGTTCGAATCCGCCATGGAGCACCATCGTTTATTAAGCCCGGACCGCTTGGTGGTCTGGGCTTTTTCACATGCCGGTGTTCTTTGTTCTTGCCGGGTATACGTTTAGGCCGAAGCCGTGGCGTGAGCTGCTATTGTGCTGCTGATGTGGATTGGTTATACGGCGCGCCAAAGGGGGCTGGAGCCGAGCGTGAGCAAGCCTCTGCTTATGACGCTGCCAGCATCGTGGTTCTTCGCGTCAATCGTACGCTGTGCCTGCGATATTGGATTGGCGTACGTGATCAAGAAGGCGTAACAAAAGCGGGGAGGACCAACTTGGCCCTCCCCGCTGTATCTAGTCTGCCTTCAGGCACTCGGGCAAGACGTTTGCAACTGCATTCATCGCCTGCGGCCTCAGGTACTGCTCATTGAGCTTTGCCTTTCTGTAGGCGTAGCGAGTGTCTGCCGAGTATTTGATCAACACATCGGTGAAGAACCGCTCCCAGCTCAGGTAGTCGCGGCTTTCGATATAGCTTGAGGGATCCTCGAGGATTTTTAAGATATCGTTACTGGGAATGAGGCCAGATTGCAGGAGTGTCCACTCGAATGATTCGGGGAGGAACAAGCGTACGTTCTTGTAAACGCGCTGTCCGAGCACCTTTTCGATGTAGGGACCAAATGCTGCTCCGTCTCCAATAGCAAGGATGTTTTGCTCGGGACATTCGTGAATCGTACGTTTTAGATTCGCAACGCCGGTGGCGGTATAGCAGGGGATCCCGAGTCGGTTGCAAAGAGCGTCGTAGAATTGATAGCCAGATTTGCTATCCTCGACAACTACGGCGTCGGGTACCTCGAATCCAACATTTAGATCCTGATACAGCATACTTGCCGTGTGGTCATATAGCGGCTTGGTCACCGAGTAGAAGCGCCTGTCGCTCTTGCGGCCATTGATTGTTTTACTTGTCGTGTTGACTAGCTTCAGGATCTCATCAACGCTGTAGGGGAGCTCGTTGGCATCGCGACGAGATATCAGAACAAATTAGTTGGACGAGCCGTTGACGGCTTTGGCGAAGTCCTTTGAGAAGATAAACTCGTTACCCTCATCTAGAAAGACGATTGAATCTTCGATGATCGATAGCTCGCGCTCCCAGCGTCTGCCGGAAAGCGTTTCGCAAGGCACGTCGCAACTGAGTGCAACGCCGCTTTCCGGTCCTCGGTCGTTGTAGTCGCGAATCATCGAGATGAGCGTCGTTTTACCCGTGCCGCTGTTGCCGCGTATAAAGGAAATATTGCGCTTAAACGTGAGTGTGTATTTGACCTTTGCACGCTCTACGACAACGGTATGCGTTCCCTTCATTACTCATCAACATCCAAAAAGTCATTCGTGGCGCCGACAAACTCCTGCATGTTTCTGACGATGCGGCCATCGTTTTCAATGCGGATTTCAAAGCTCTTCCAGGGGAATTTCATGATGTGGAATAAGGTCACCATCACATCCTGCTCTTTGCCGATCTTGAGTAGCCAGCGGGCACAGTTGTCTCCGCAGGTGGATGCGTTGAACACCATATTTGGGAGATTGCGCACCAGCAGCAGCGTCTTAACGCCGCCGGACAGTTCGAGTGGGGTGATCGAGCCCAGCTGTTTGCTTACGATGTTGTGGGGACCGATGAGCTCTGATCCGTCCACGCTTTTAATAATCTGTGCGGCCATAGGGTCTTCGAACCATGAGTCCAAGTATGAGTTCCTAAAATAGGTTTCGGTATCGTAGATGGAACCGGGGTAATCCCCCAGATGGATGCTTAACATGCGCGTCTCCAGACGTTGTGTGACTGCAATGATTATATGCCAGTAATAAAGTGCCGCCAGTAGCGAGGTTGCTGCTGGCGGCACTGGCATTATTAGCGTGTGAATCGCGTTGATGGATTTGCTCGCGAGGCTACTTTTCGAGACGTTCCCTCAGCAGCTCCATCGCGTGTGCGTAGCCCTGCAGGCCCTCGCCGGTGATGGTGGTGAAGCAGGCCAGGTGCGCATAGCTCACCTGGCGGAAGTCCTCGCGTGTTTCGACGGCGCTGATGTGGACCTCCACAGCCGGGATGGCGACGGCCTTGAGGGCGTCCAGGATGGCCACGCTCGTGTGCGTGTAGGCAGCCGGGTTGATGACGATGCCGTCGACCTTGCCGTAGGCCTCCTGGATCTTGTCGACGATGCTGCCCTCGTGGTTAGACTGGAAGACCTCGACTTCGTCGAAGCCCTGTTCGGCGCCCGCTTCCTGGCAGATCTGCACTAAGCGGTCGTAGTTGTCGCTGCCATAGATGCCCGGCTCGCGAATGCCGAGCATGTTGAGGTTGGGGCCGTTGATGACGAGTGCTTTCATGGTTGCTTCCTTTGCGGTTGGAAAACCACCACAAAGGTGCCTGTCCCCTTTGCGGTGGTTTTGGT
>CABUUK010000065.1 GCA_902494765.1 uncultured Collinsella sp. | reverse complement strand
CTTGGCGCCGAGGCTACCCTCGCTCAGGCCACCAACGACCTGATCGCCGCCAACGAGCCCGCCGTCCTCAACGAGCTGGACATCGTCCCCACCAAGAGCGGTGACTACAAGGAGCTCGACCTCGCCAAGGATCACGAGGACTACACCTACACCGTCGAGTTCTCCCTGCGTCCTGCTGCCGAGCTCTCCTCCTTCGACGCCGTCGAGATCGAGATGCCCCCTGCGGAGGTCACCGAGTCCGAGATCAACAACCAGGTCGAGATGCTCCTCAACTACCGTGCCACCTTCGAGGACGTCGAGGGTCGCGCCGTCGAGGCTGACGACTATGTGACCGTCGACCTCAAGGCCGTCGAGAACGCCGACAACTTTGCCGCCGAGGGCCGCATGCTCATCGCCGGTAGCGACAGCAACCCCAAGGAGTTCAACGAGGCCTTGATCGGCGCCAACGTTGACGACGTCAAGTCCGTCACCTGGACCGACGAGGCCGAGGAGGGCGAGGAGGCCGAGACCCACACCGTCGAGGTCACCGTCAAGGGCATCAAGGTCCGCAACACCCCCGAGCTCACCGACGAGCTCGTCAAGTCCGACTTTGGCTTTGACAGCATCGACGCTATGCGCGACGCCATCAAGATCGAGATCGAGCAGGACAAGGCTTCCCGCCTCCCGGCCGAGAAGGAGAACCGTTGCGTCTCCGCTCTCGCCGAGCGTCTGCAGCTCGACGAGATGGATGCCGACTACGAGCAGTCTGTCTTTGAGGAGCTTGGCCAGAACTTCCTGTCCAACCTCGCTGCCCGCGGCATGACCCTCGACACCTGGCTGCCCGCTTCCGGTCTGACCATGGAGCAGTTCATCGGCGACCTGCACAAGCAGGCCAACGACGTTGCCCGTGAGTCCCTGGCCCTCGACGCCCTCGCCCGCGAGCTCAAGATTGAGGTCACCGAGGACGACATCAACGCCGAGTTCGAGAAGGCCGGCGTCAAGGACGTCGAGGCTTCCAAGGCCGAGTTCATCGCCGATGGCCGCATGCCTGCCGTCCGCGAGTCCATCCGTCGCTCCAAGGCCGTCGACCACCTGGTCGAGAACGCCAAGGTGACCGAGGTCGACGAGACCGCCAAGGACGCCGAGTAATTCTCGCCACCTTGCCCGCGAGTGCATGCGTGCGCCCGTGATGGGGTAAAGTTATACACCGGTTATCCGGTTGCTTCGTACGGTGCCAGCCAATGCATAGCATGCGGGCACCGTACGTCTATCTAGAACCAATTTGGTCCGCAAGAGAGAAATGGAGATGCGTATGATCGCCAAGTTCGATTCCGCCCTCGTGCCATACGTTATCGAGCAGACGCCGCGCGGCGAGCGCAGCTACGATATCTATTCGCGCCTGCTCAACGACCGCATCATCTTCTTGGGCGAGGAGATCAACTCCGTCAGCGCCAACCTGGTCGTTGCCCAGCTGCTGCATCTTGAGAGCCAGGATGCCGAGAAGGATATCTCGCTCTACATCAATTCGCCCGGTGGCGAGGTCTACTCCGGCCTGGCGATTCTGGACACCATGAACTTCATCAAGCCGCAGGTCTCGACCATTTGCGTCGGTATGGCCGCGTCCATGGCCGCCGTGCTGCTTTCGGCCGGCGCCAAGGGCAAGCGCTTCTGCCTGCCGCATTCCAAGGTTATGATTCACCAGCCCAGCGGCGGTGCCCAGGGCCAGCAGACCGAGATCGAGATCGTTGCCGAGGAGATTAAGAAGACTCGCCGCGAGCTCAACCTGATCCTGTCCGACGCCTCGGGCCAGCCCATCGAGAAGGTCCAGGCCGACACCGAGCGCGATAACTACCTGACCGCTGCCGAGGCCCTCGACTACGGCCTGATCGACCGTATCGTCACCTCGCGCGACCTCGCCGCGAAGGACGCCTAGGATGGCCGGTAACATGCAGGACAACTTTGACGAGAACGGCAACCCCATCCGCTGCTCCTTTTGCGGAAAAGAGCAGGGCCAGGTTCGTCGCCTCGTAAAGGGCCCGACCAACATCTTTATCTGTGACGAGTGCGTCGCCGCCTGCTCCGAGATCCTTGAGGAGTCGCTTGCTTCGGACTTTATGGACGCTGCCCGCAACGGCAAACTGCCGGGCTTCCTCAACGACCATGGTCAGGCTGCATCCCAGCCCGCCGTGGACCCCGAGACCGAGGGTTTTGAGCTCGAGGACGACCGTCAGGTCATCACGCACGTGCCGACGCCGCACGAGATCTATGACGAGCTTTCGGCCTATGTAATGGGCCAGGAGGACGCCAAGCGCGCCATGTCGGTTGCCGTGTACAACCACTATCGCCGCGTGATCGAGGGCGGCGCTGCGGTGTCTGCCTTTGATGACGACATGGGCTCGCAGTTCGATGACGATATGGACGAGGTAGAGCTCGCCAAGTCCAACATCCTGTTGCTCGGTCCCACCGGTACCGGTAAGACCTTGCTCGCCCAGACGCTCGCCCGCATCCTCGAGGTGCCGTTTGCCATCGCCGACGCCACCGCGCTCACCGAGGCCGGTTACGTTGGCGAGGACGTGGAGAACATCCTGCTCAAGCTCATCAATGCCGCCGACGGCGACATTGAGCGCGCTCAGGTGGGCATTATCTACGTAGACGAGATTGACAAGATCGCCCGCAAGGCTGAGAACCTCTCCATCACCCGCGATGTTTCGGGCGAGGGCGTTCAGCAGGCACTGCTTAAGATTCTTGAGGGCACGGTGGCAAGCGTTCCGCCCACCGGCGGCCGCAAGCATCCCCAGCAGGAGCTGCTGCAGATCGATACGACCAACATCCTGTTCATCTGCGGCGGTGCCTTTGTGGGTCTGGACAAGATCATCGCCGATCGCGTGGGCAACAAGGGCGTGGGCTTCAACTCCGAGATCGCCGGCCCCACCTCGGTCGACGAGAACGACCTGCTGCGTCAGGTGCTCCCGCAGGACCTCAACGCCTTTGGCATGATCCCCGAGTTTGTGGGACGTACGCCCGTCGTCACCCAGACGCAGGCGCTCGACGAGGATGACCTGGTGTCGATCCTGACCGAGCCCAAGAACGCCGTGGTGCGTCAGTACCGCAAGATGTTCCAGCTCGAGGACGTTGAGCTTGAGTTTGAGGATGCGGCCCTGCATGAGATCGCCCGCATGGCGCTCGCCCGCAAGACCGGCGCCCGCGGCCTGCGCTCCATCTGCGAGGACGTGCTGCAGCAGACGATGTTCGATCTGCCCAGCGAGGAGGGCGTCACCAAGGTCATCGTGACCGAAGCCTCCGTAAAGGGCGAAGAACAGCCCCAACGCATCTACGGGTAAATAGCTTGAATTCAGGCCCCGCGGCAACCACCGCGGGGCCTGCCTTTTAGGGACAGGTTTATCTTGGTCGGTTTTTATATGGGCAAATGTCGTTTCCCCTGATAAAACCTACCAAAATAAACCTGTCCCTTTTCGGCAGGTATGCCTGTGCTATTCTGTGAGATTGTCAAGTTAGTACCTTCAGACTGAAGTAATCGATACCTAAGGCGTGTCCGCCTGCTTGGTTTTCGTAGATTCCGCACGAGCCGAAGAGCACTAAATGTGCTCTTCGTGCGAGCCAGGACCTGACCGAGCGAAAACCAAGCAGGCGGACACGCCGGTGGGATAGGGAGAGATATATGGAAGAGATGCCCAAGAACTACGATCCGTCGACCAACGAGCCGGCGATCCTGCAGAAGTGGCTCGACGGCGGCTATTACAAGCGCCGTGAGGGCGTGGGCGACTGCACCGTCACCATTCCGCCTCCCAACGTTACCGGCAAGCTCCACATGGGCCACGCTACCGACGACTCCATCCAGGACGCCATCATTCGTATGGCTCGCATGCGCGGTAAGTCCACGCGCTGGGTGCTCGGCACCGACCATGCCGGTATCGCTACGCAGACCAAGGTCGACAAGAAGCTCAAGAGCGAGGGCATCAGCCGCCTGGAGATTGGCCGCGACAAGTTTGTCGACGCCTGCTGGGACTGGACCCACGAGTACGGCGGCATCATCGTCGAGCAGATCAAGCGTATGGGCTGCTCCGTCGACTTTGATAACGAGCGCTTTACCATGGACGAGGACTACGCGCAGGCCGTACGCAAGGTCTTTTGCGACTGGTACCACGACGGTCTGATCTACCGCGGCAAGCGCATCGTCAACTGGTGCCCCAACTGCACCACCGCTATCTCGGACGACGAGGCCGAATATAAGGACGAGAAGGGCCACCTGTGGCACCTGCGCTACCCGCTGACCGAGCCGGTCAACGGCCAGGACTACATCGTCGTCGCCACTACGCGCCCCGAGACCATGCTCGGCGACACGGGCGTCGCCGTCTCCCCGAAGGACCCCGAGAAGGCCGCTTTTGTGGGTAAGACCGTCAAGCTCCCCATCGTGGACCGCGAGATCCCCATCTTTGAGGATTGGCATGTCGACGCCAATTTCGGCTCTGGCTTCGTCAAGGTAACGCCTGCTCATGACCCCAACGACTATGCCATGGGTCAGGCCCACGACCTGCCGCAGATCAACATCTTCGACGAGCACGCGGTGGTCGTCGAAGGCTACGGCGAGTTCACCGGCATGAACCGCGACGAGTGCCGCGAGGCCGTCATCAAGTGGTTCGAGGAGCACGACCTGCTCGATCACGTCGAGGACCTCGATCACTCCGTCATGCACTGCTACCGTTGCGACGCCGCACTGGAGCCGTGGCTGTCCGAGCAGTGGTTCGTCGCCGTCGATAAGCTCAAAGGGCCGGCGCTCGACGCCGTCAACTCTGGCAAGGTCACCTTCCACCCCGCGCGTTGGACGCAGACCTACACCACCTGGATGGAGAACCTTAAGGACTGGTGCATCAGCCGCCAGCTGTGGTGGGGCCACCGCATCCCCGTGTTCTACTGCGAGGACTGCGGCTGGGAGGACGCTCTTACCGAGGACACCGATGTGTGCCCCAAGTGCGGCGGCCATCATGTGCATCAGGACGAGAACGTGCTGGACACCTGGTTCAGCTCGCAGCTGTGGACCTTCGCCACGCAGGGCTGGCCGCAAAAGCCGGAGCTGCTCGAGGGACATCACCCCACGACGGCGCTCGTCACCGCCCGCGACATCATCGCGCTGTGGGTCGCCCGCATGGTCATGAGCTCGCTGTACTTCCTGGACGAGGTGCCGTTTAAGGACGTCGTCATCTACCCGACGATTCTTGCCAAGGACGGAAGCCGTATGTCCAAGTCCAAGGGCAACGGCGTTGACCCCATGGACCTCATTGGCATGTACGGCGCCGACGCCATGCGCTACAACCTGCTCACGCTGTGCACCAACAATCAGGACGTCAAGTTCGACGCGAACATCGACAAGAAGACTAAGAAGCTTATCGACAGTCCGCGTACCGAGCAGGCCAAGTCGTTTGTGACCAAGATCTGGAACGCGAGCCGCTTCCTGCTCATGAACATGGAGGGCTACACGCCCGGCGAGCCCGTCGTGGAGACGCCGGCAGACGCTTGGATGTTCAGCCGCCTGGCCAAGGCCGTGAAGATGGTCACCGAGGGTATCGAGAACTACACCTTTGGCGACATGGCCCGCGGCGTGCAGCAGTTCTTCTGGAACGAGGTCTGCGACTGGTACGTCGAGGTCACCAAGGCCCGCTTGAAGGGCGAGGGCCGTCTGCAGGCGCAGCGCAACCTGATTTTTGTGCTTGACACCTCCATTCGCCTGATGCACCCGCTCATGCCGTTTGTCACCGAGGAGATCTGGGACAACATGCCGGCGAGTGTGCTCGATCTGGACGCCGAGGGCAACGTGAACCGCGCCGAGGCGCTCATGATCGCCAAGTGGCCCGAGCCCGCCGACTACGCTAAGTATGTTGACGAGGACGCCGAGCGCGCGTTTGAGCTGTGCCGCGCCGTCGTTTCCGCCGCCCGCGCCACGCGTTCGCGTTACCGCTTGAGCCCCAAGGCCGAGCTCGACGTGGTCGTGCGCGCCGGTGCCGAGGACATCGAGAAGCTCGAGAGCCTGCGCTCGACGATTGAGCCGCTGGCGAACACTGCTTCTCTGGTCATGGGCACCGACGTTGAGAAGCCGGCTGCGAGCATCGCCGTGGTCGACAGCGGCGTCGAGGTCTTTGTGGTGCTCGAGGGCAAGGTTGACCTTTCGGCCGAGAAGGCGCGCCTGGAGAAGGAGATCGCCGCGGCCCAGAAGGAGCTCGCCGGCTGCGAGAAGACACTCGCCAACGAGGGCTTTGTGGCTAAGGCCGCGCCCGCGGTGGTCCAGAAGAAGAGGGACCGTGCAGCTGAGCTCAAGGAGATCTTGGCGGCGCTGACTGCTCAGGTTGCAGACTTCTCGTAGTTCTTACTGAGGGGCGCGTCCCGACGCTTTGCTCGCTACTGCGGACAGTCCTGCGCAAGACGGACAGCACATTAAGTGCTGTCCTTTGCGTGCGGAACTTGTATCGAGCAAAGCGTCGGGCCGCTCCTAGTGCGGTTACATGGCTGCTTGCAACTGGTAGGTTAGGGCCACCTGGTTGTGGCCTTGATCTTGCTGCAAGCGGATAAAGTCTGATATTGTCAACGCGAGGGGCTCATTCTTTTTGGTGGGCCTCTTTTTCTGTTATTGGGGGACTTTGGGTTATGGCTAAGCGTTCTGGGTCGTATGTCGTTCCTTTCTCGTTTGAGTTGCTTTCGTTTGGTGAGGCTGTTGGGCTGGCTGCCGATACGGGGCGGATTTCTGGGGATGCTGGTCCTCTGCTCGAGACGGTTGTCGATATGCTCGATGAGTTGGGGCGTCCGGACGAGTATTTCGATTGCATTCAGGTTGCCGGTACCAATGGCAAGACTTCGACTACGCGTTTTTCGGCTGCTATTCTTCGCGGCGAGGGGCTCAAGACCGCGCTGTATACGTCGCCTCAGCTGGTGCGCTATCCCGAGCGCATGGAGGTTGACGGGCGCGTTGTGAGCGATGAGGCGTTTGCCCGTGGCGTTTCGGCCGCTGTTGAGGCGGGGCATCGAGTGAATGCCCGTCGTGTGGCGGCGGGGGAGCGCGCCTATACCATCACGCCGTTTGACCTGCTGACGGCTGCTGCACTGGTGGTGTTTGCCGAGGCTTGCGTGGACGTGGCCGTGCTTGAGGTCGGCATGGGCGGACGCTGGGATGCTACGAGTGCGACCGATCCTGTCGCCGTGGCCATTACAGGCATTGGGCTCGATCACACACGTATTTTGGGCGATACGCTCGAGGCCATTGCGGGGGAGAAGGCTGCGGTCATTAAGCCCGGACGCCTGGTTGTGCTGGGCGAGGGCACGCATGAGGCGAGCGTTCAGCGCGTGATGGATGCCCGTTGTCGAGAGTGCGGCATTGTGCCGCTCGTGGTGAGGCATGCCACGACTAAGGTGCCGGTGCATGTGGGCGACACGGTTGAGTTTAGCTGCACCACGCCACGTGCGATCTATACGTCGAGCATGGTCAAGCCGGCCTATCAGCCGCAGAATGCCGCGTGCGCGATTATGCTTTGCGAGGGGTATCTGGGTCGCGAGCTCGACCACGATGCGCTGGATGCATCGCTTATGGGTTGCCCCACACCGGGTCGTTTTGACGTGCTGGGGACCGATCCGCTTAAGCTGATTGACGCCTGTCATAACCCCCAGAGCTGCGAGATCTTTGTGAGCGCGCTGGACGAGATTGATCCGTGCGTGGAGAATCGCCCCACGCTGCTGTGCGCCGCGCTGGCCGACAAGGACGTGGCGGGCATCGTCGACGTGCTGATCCCGGCTTTCCCGCGCGTGGTCGTGACCCAGACCGATTCCGATCGCGCCCTGCCGGCGGAGGAGCTCGCCGCACTTGTGGACGCTGACAAGCTTGTTGGCGTGTACCCCAGCGTGTCCGAGGCCCTCGCGGCCTTCGATGCCGCAGACGAGCCTTTCGTAGCTGCCGGCACCATCACCCTAGCCGGCGAAGTAGCCGGTCTGCTCCGCTAACCCATCCCCTCATCAGTTGCGGTGAAATACGGACTGTTTTACAAGCCAGAGGCCTCAAACAGTCCGTATATCACCGCAACTCAAAAGCAGCCAATTTGGGACGGGGCTTTTTTAGCTGCCCTGTGCCCCGAGTTGACTCGCTTGCCACGAAATTGGCCTATCTACTACGTTTGACCGGTTACCCTCGACCACACGGAATATTGCGAAAATAAAACCGACGCTCCTATAAGTTGTCAAGAGGCAGTTTGCGGGAGCGCTCTCTCCAATTCGCACAGGAGCTCGTAATACCTCCTCTCCAGTTTCGTCGACCGCCGTTTCCCCCGT
>CABUUK010000064.1 GCA_902494765.1 uncultured Collinsella sp. | reverse complement strand
CGCCGGCTCGTTATCGTGGCGGGCGCAGTTCTGAGGAGCTCAATGGGTTATCTCGCTAAGTAAAAAGATGGTTCGCGGTGGTATTGTTGCTGTGGGTTTAATTCGATATGAAAGGGTGACTTTGGTGTCCAAGATGGATTCTACGCTCTCCTATATTACTGACCAGCTGAAGGCGCTTACCTCGATTGCTTCGCCGACGGGCTATACCCGTGCGGCGACTGATTATCTGATGGAGACCCTGCGCGATATGGGGTTTGGGCCTGAGCGTTCTAATAAGGGTAACGTGCTCGTTGAACTTGGTGGCGAGGGTGAGCCGCTCGTACTGGCGAGCCATGTCGATACCCTGGGCGCCATGGTGCGCTCCATTAAGGACAATGGCCGTTTGCGTCCCACGACGCTTGGTGGACATCAGTGGTCTACGGCCGATGGCGAGAACTGCACCGTCTACACGCGTGACGGCAATGTGTACACGGGCGTGGTCCTCAACACCGAGCCTTCGGCGCACGTGGCCGACGAGCCGGTCAAGACCATCGAGAAGAACATGGAAATCCTGCTCGATGAGAATGTCGACAGTAAGGATGACGTGCTTGAGCTGGGCATTCAGACCGGCGACATCATCGCTATGGATCCGCGTACCACGGTGACGGAGAGCGGCTACATTAAGAGTCGCTTCCTGGATGACAAGCTGTCGGCGTCGATTCTGCTGGGTCTGGCCCGCGCCGTTGCTGACGGCGAGGTGTCGCTTTCGCGCAAGGTGTCGCTGCTCTTTACCGTGTACGAGGAGGTCGGCCACGGCGGCGCCTTCGTGCCGGCCGACACGCGCGAGATGATCAGTGTTGACATGGGCTGCGTGGGCGATGATCTGGGCTGCACCGAGCGCATGGTTTCGATTTGTGCCAAGGATTCGGGCGGCCCCTACAACTACGACCTGGTGACCACGCTGTCCAATATCGCGCGCGAGCTTGAGCTCGATTACGCCATCGACGTGTACCCGCATTACGGCTCGGACGTCGAGGCCACGCTCTCTGCCGGCTACGACATCCGTCACGGCCTGATCGGCCCCGGCGTGTATGCGAGCCACAACTACGAGCGCAGCCACATGGACGGCGTGCGCAACACCTACGAGCTGGTCCGAGCCTACGTACAGCGCTAGCGATGCAGCGGCCTCGGCTGATACGGCAGTACCGACCGAGGCCGTCCTCTCTAAGTTGCGGTGAAATAGGGACTGTTTGGCGGTTTTAAACGTTTAAACAGTCCCTATTTCACCGCAACTTATGAAGGGGATGGGACTACTTGATGGCGGCAGTCACGGTGCCGCCGCCGAGGACGATGTCGCCGCGGTAGACTACGACGGCTTGGCCGGGGGCGATGGCGCGCTGGGGCTCGTCAAAGGTCAGCAGCATCTGCCCGTCTTCGCCACGCGTGAGGGTCGCCGCCTGGTCTTTCTGGCGGTAGCGGTACTTGGCGCCCACGCGAATGCCGCCGGCGTCCAGCTCGGCCTCCATGCGCGTGTCCGGCGCGCTCCAGATCCACTCATCGGCCGTGAGCGCGGCGGCCGTCAGGTCCTCTGCCTCGCCCAGGTGGACGGTGTTGCTGGCGGCGTCGACGCCCGTCACGTATACGGGGTGTGCCATCGCGACGCCCAGGCCCTTGCGCTGACCAATGGTGTAGCGCAGCGCGCCGTTGTGACGCCCGACCACGCTGCCATCGCGCCATACGATGTCGCCCGGCGCGGCAGGATGTCCGCAGCGGCGCTCGATATAGCCTGCGTAGTCGCCGTCGGGAATGAAGCAGATGTCTTCGCTTTCGGCCTTCTTGGCGTTGGTAAAGCCCTGCTCGGCAGCTATGCGGCGCACATCGCGCTCTTTGTCCAGACCTGCCAGCGGAAAGATCGTGTGCGCGAGGCGCTCCTGCGTGAGCGAATACAAAAAATAGCTCTGGTCTTTTTTGGGGTCCTCGCCGCGATGCAGCTGCCACGTGCCGTCGGGCGCCTGGCTCGTCTTGGCGTAATGGCCCGTGGCGATATAGTCGCAGCCCATGTCCAGCGCGGCGTCCAGTAGCGCGCCAAACTTAATGTGACGGTTGCAGATGATGCAGGGGTTGGGCGTCAGCCCCTCCTGGTAGGCGGTCACAAAGCGCTCGATCACGCTGCGGTCGAACGTCTGCTGCAGGTCGAGCACGTGGTGGGGGATGCCGATGCGCTCGGCAACGGCCTTCGCGTCGGCGATGTCGCGGTCGACCTTGCTCATGCCTGTGGCGGGATCGGGTGCGGGGCAGGTGAGGCGCATGGTGGCGCCGACGCATTCGTAGCCCTGGCTTTTGAGCAGGTACGCGGTCACGCTGGAATCGACGCCGCCGCTCATGGCGACGAGCACGCGCTTGTTGTGCATGGGGAGGTTCTCCTTGGTGGCATGCGGCCAAAAAAGAAAAGCGGCGCGGGAGGCTGGTTCCGCGCCGCAGACATTGTAGCAAGTTCGGGTGCTTCGTGGGACACCCTAACGAGATGGGCTCAGGCCGCCAGAAGAGAGGGGAGACCGGCGTGCCATGGGCTCATCGGTTCGGCGGTAGACGCTAGTCCTGGAAGAGTGCCGTGGACAGGTAGCGCTCGCCGGTGTCGGCCAGCAGGGCCACGATAGTTTTGCCCTCGTTCTCGGGGCGCTTGGCCAGCTGCAGCGCGGCCCACACGGCGGCGCCGGACGAAATGCCCACGAGCACGCCCTCCTTGTGGCCCACGGCGCGACCGGTGGCAAAAGCGTCCTCGTTCTCGACGGGGATGATCTCGTCATAGACCTGGGTGTCGAGGACGTCGGGCACAAAGCCGGCGCCGATACCCTGGATCTTGTGCGGACCGGCCTGACCCTTGGAAAGCACCGGGGAGGTGGCGGGCTCGACGGCGACGACCTGAATCTCGGGGTTTTGCTCCTTGAGGAACTCGCCCACGCCGGTCACGGTGCCGCCGGTGCCGACGCCGGCGACGAAGATGTCGACCTTGCCGTCGGTGTCGTCCCAGATCTCGGGGCCGGTCGTGGCCTTGTGAATGGCCGGGTTCGCGGGGTTCACAAACTGGCCGGCGATGATGCTGTTGGGGGTCTCCTTCTGCAACTCTTCGGCCTTGGCGATAGCGCCCTTCATGCCTTTGGAGCCGTCGGTGAGCACGAGCTGTGCGCCGCATGCCTGCATAAGCTTGCGGCGCTCGACGGACATGGTCTCGGGCATGGTGATGATCACCTTGTAGCCGCGAGCCGCCGCCACCGAGGCGATGCCGACGCCGGTGTTGCCGCTCGTGGGCTCGATGATGGTGTAGTCGCCGCCGCGCACGAGCTTGCCTGCCTTCTCGGCCTCGTCAATCATGTTCTTGGCGACGCGGTCTTTAACGGACCCGGCGGGGTTGAAGTATTCCAATTTGACGAGCACACGGGCCTTGAGGTCCTCGTCGGCCTCGAAGTGGGTGAGCTCCAGAAGCGGGGTGTGGCCGATAAGCTGATCGATGGACGTGTAAACATTGCTCATGGTGAACCTCCAAAGTGTTCAAATGACTGGATACCGTGTGGTTTTACGGTGTGTGTGGCAGCGAAACCCACAAACCTTATAGGTTGTTCGTTTTGCTGTTGGCAAGCATAGTAGACAGTAAAGCCTAGTAACGCAATAGGAAATAGAAGATTATTACGAGTCGATTAACCATCTTGACGGGAATAGGTATTTTCAAAACCAATTATTCGGCTAGAATTTCTACGAATTAAAAGACCGAAAGGCAGCTATATATATGTTGGTTTCCACAAAGGGCAGATATGCCCTGCGCGTTATGGTCGACCTGGCCGAGCACCAGGCGACAGGCCGTATCCCGCTTAAAGAGATTGCGGCGCGTCAGGGTATTTCGGAGAAGTACCTCGAGAATATTCTGGCTACGCTCGTGCGCGCCAACATGCTCTCGGGCATGCGCGGCAAGGGCGGCGGCTATGTGCTCACGCGCCCGCCCGAGCAGTACACGGTGGGCGAGATCTTGCGCCTGACCGAGGGCAGCCTGGCGCCGGTCGCCTGCCTGGATGGCGACTGCAAGGGTTGTTCGCGCTCTGACGAGTGCCCCACGCTCGACGTGTGGAAGAACCTGGACAAGCTTATCAACGACTACCTCGACGGTGTGACGCTCGATCAACTTGTCGCTCCCAACGAAGGCTACGACTACGTGATCTAGCCCACCTGCCATTTGGGGACGGGGTGGAAATGGCAGATTCTCTCGCCCTTTGAGACTTGGCAAATAAGAAGGCCGCCCATTTTTGTGATGGGCGGCCTTCGTTTTGGGCTGTTGAGATGGGCGCGGCCGGAATGGCCGTTTTAGCCCTCGGCGATGCTATCGAGAATGCTGCGCATGATGGACACCAGGATGCTGCACATAAAGGCCGATCCAAAGCTGGCGATGGAGATACCCGCGCCCAGCAGATTGACCGACAGATAGCTGGCCAGCTCGAGCATAAAGCTGTTGACTACGAGCTGAAAAATACCCAGCGTAATGATCGTGAGCGGCAGCGAGATAACCGTCAGGAACGGCTTGACGAGCGAATCGACGATGTTCAGGAACAGTCCCACGAAGGCGAAACAGACCCAGGCCTCGGCAAAACCGAAGGGCTGGATGCCGGGGACGAGGAACGTGGCAATCGCGATGGCGATCGAGGTAAAGAGCCAGTTAAGCATAAAGCGCATGGTGTGAATCCTTTCTTGCGCAGGGTGCGTCGGTGTCGCGTGAAGCGGTTTGCTGCGGCAGCTTGGACGGCCGCTCGGGTGTGCCGCCTTGTTCGGCCGCCCATTGTCTCAGATATTCGTGGAGCTTACGTGCGCATTCGGTTTCAAAACGGCGTTCGTCCTGAAAAACGCGCCGCTGGCAGAGAGTCTTGTCGCTTTAGTTTGGTGGTGTGCTACACTGCTACGGGCAAAAGCCACAGGCGTTGCCCTATTGCATAGAACGGGCGAACGATGCCCGATGTCAGTATCAACTTCGATGCCTTATGGCGGGTTTGGCGGTGATCGATGAATATCGAGAACATGTTTGACAAGCCTGATGTCAAGCAGCTGGTCCACGCATTTAGTCTTTTGGATGACGAGAAGGATATCCAGGCGTTTTTGACCGATATCTGCACGCCGCGCGAGATCTGCGATCTTTCGCAACGTCTGCAGGTTGCGCGTTATCTGGATGAGGGCGAGCCTTATGTTGAGGTTCAGGCCCGCACCGGCGCTTCGTCCACTACGGTGAGCCGCGTTTCAAAGGCACTCAACGGCGAGTACGGTGGCTATCGCAAGATCCTCATCAAGCTGGAGGATGGCGAGTAGGCCAGCGGTAAAAACGAATTGCGCAGAACCGTCCCTTCGGGGGCGGTTTTTTGATCCTTTGGGGACGGAGGAAAACGGATCACTGGGTTAGACTGACCTCCTCGGTGATCCATTTTCCTCCGTCTCCAAGGGGTCAAATCTGTTGGCGTGGGGCAAATCTGTCCGCGCGGGCGGGTAGGATGGAAGCATTGAATATTGCGAACGGTTTGAGTGGAGGACCATGCCTGTTCGAATCTATACCACCAACGCCGGCGCGGATTTGAGCGATGCCGAGGCGGCGCTGCTTGCCGACCTTATTGCCCGCCACGGGCGTGCCGTGCTGCTGGCGCCAACGTTTGCCGAGCTCGACCTGTGCCGTCATGATGCGGCGGAAGCCGGCGTTTCGCTGGGTATTGACTACAAGACGCCTACATCGTGGCTTCGCTCGCTTTGGGAGCTTTTGGGCGACGGGCGCGGTTTCGTCGACAACCTGCAGCGCCAGATGCTGTTTTCGGACATGGTCACGCGTCTCGACGACGCCGACCTGCAGCCGCTTTCGCGCAGCCAGGGCACGGTGCGTATGCTCGCGCGTATGGCTTGCGATGTGCTGCCGGGTGTGGCAGGGACAGGTGCCGAGCGTTGCTGCGACAACGTTTGCAAGCCCAAGCCCAAAAGCGACGCCGAGGCTCGCGTGTTTGAACTTTTGTGCGCCTATGTGCGCGGTTTGGACCGTCGAGATATGGTCGAGCCCTGCGAGGCGGCTGACATTATGGCCGGCGCTTTGGCCGACAACCTGCCGGGGTGCGCCCGCGCCGTTTGCGTGCGCGGCGTCACGTCATTTACGTATAGCCTGCTCGAGCTGCTGTCCGCCGTGGCAAACAACGGGGGAGAGGTTGTCGTGCTGCTCGCCCGCGAGCAAGCGGCGATGCGTGAGGAGCTGGCCACGGCATTTGATGTCCGCGGTGTGCTGTTTGAGATCGCGCCGCTGGGGGAGGGCGCCGCCGCGCCCCAGACTGCCTCCAAGTCCGCTGCTCAGCCTGCCTTTATTGAGGTCGCCGGCCCCCATGCCCGTGCCCATGCTTATGCGGACGTCATCGATAAGTTGGTGAAAGCGCACAAGGAGTCCAAGGACGATAAAGCTGCTGCAACACCCGCCGACCCCGTACGCGTGCTCGTTGTTTCTGCCCGGGCACCCCAGCTGTTCGGCGAGCTTGCCGCTCGTTTGGCGGCGCGCCACGTTGCTGCCGAGACGGCCGAGTTCACGGCGTTTTCCCAATCCATTGCGGGCAGGCAGTTCACGGCGCTCGCCAACCTGATCGAGCGCATGAAGGCCGCCGACGAGGGCACCGCCTCCAAGACCGAGTGGTGGCCCTCCCCGGAGCTTACCGACTGGATTTACAGCCCACTTTCGGGCGCCGACGCCGCCAGCGCGCGAACCTTCGATAAGAACATGCGCCTGTCGCGCAGCAAGACCACTGCGGGCGTGAAGAGCCTGCTGCAGAGCGTGCAGGGCCAGGTGAGGGGTGCCCGCAAGGCGGCCAGCGACCAGAATTGGTTTAAGAACGTGCCGTGCGTGGTCTCGGACGTGTTCCAAGCGCTGTGGCGTGACAAGCCCGTGACGGCACTCAAGGCCATGCTTGCCGTTGTCGAGGCACTGCCCGACCGCGCATTTGGCGGTCTCGACGGTCAGGCCCGCCGCCAGGCCGAGGCGGCCCTGCTACGCCATGCTATCGGCATTCTCATGAACGACGCCCGCGCGCTCGATGTGTCGCAGGCCGCGACCGTACCCGTGCTCGACGGTGTCCGCACCAAGGTGGACAAGCGCAGCACCGCTTACGATTACGAGACCTACGAGGTCGATCGCACCCCGCGTGCCCGGGTGCGCTTTGTTTCGCTTACCGATGCGGCGGCGCTGCGTCCCAACAGCTACGATGCGGTGCTGTTTGCCGATGTCGACCTGGACAGTTATCCGCTCTCGCATGAGGAGGGCCCGTTGGCCACACTGACGGAAGAGTTGGGTCGCAGTGGCGTGACGCTTGAGCCCGCGGCCCTGCTGCGCGTGCGTTTTGGCCGTGCGATGCAAGCGTCGCGTGGTCCGGTTACGCTTGCCCGCGTGACCCACGATCGCCAGGCGCGTGAGTGCTATCCGGCGGCCGTGTGGACCGAGTTGCGCGCGCACGCCAAGGCCGCTGACGCCGACAAGGCCGCCGGCGCCGCCAAGGCGACGTGCGTGGGCGAGGGCGATATCGTGAGGGACTTCGACCCCGCCGCCGGCGAAGGGCTCGAGCGCAAGCGGGTCGCATGCGAAGCCCCTCAGCATCTGAGCGCCGAGGCCGTGCCGTATCTGGTTTTGCGCCGCCGCGATGGTGAGGGCGAGGATGCGCCGCTCGTGCCGCGTTTAACGTCCGCCTCGCAGATCGAGGCCTATTCCACCTGCCCGCTGTGCTGGTTTGTGTCCTATCGCGTAAAACCCCAGTCTATCGATGCGGGCTTTGGCAACATGGAGAAGGGCAACTTTGTACACGACGTGTTGGAGCACCTGCATGCTCGCCTGCCGCAGGAAGGTATGGAGCGCGTGACGCCCATGAACCTGCCGCGCGCACAGGAGCTGCTGCGCGAGGTCTTCGACGAGACCCTGGCCGAGCACGCCGGCAAGCGCGGTACCGAGGGCCCGCTCGTGCCACTCTCTCCGGTGGAGGAGCGCCAGGTGGCCGAGATCTTGCCGCAGCTGGAGGGCGTGCTCGCCTATGAGTCCGAGGCGCTTGCGCCCTTTGTCCCGCGCTATCTGGAATTTGCGTTTAACGAGCTTAAGGTCGAGTATGCCGGCTGGCCGCTCGGCGGGCGCATCGACCGCGTGGACGTGGATGCCGAGAACCGTGCCGTGGTGATCGACTACAAGCATCGTTCGGGCGTCGAGGAATATAAGCTCGCCGACCCCACGGTGTTCGACGAGAAGACGGGCGCGGTGCCCGCCGACGACCCGCGTTGGTTGCCGCCGCATACCCAGACGCTCATCTACGCGCAGGCCATGCGGCGGGCGCTGGATCTGAACACGCGCGCGGCGCTCTACTTTTCGACCAAGGGCGGCAAGCCGGCGTTGCGCGGTGCCGCGAGCGCCGAGCTGCTCGAGGAAGAGCGCGGCGACGGTCGCATCCCGGGCCTTAAGAAAGGTTTCCCCGGCGAGGGTGGCAACATGGACTTCGATGCACTGCTCGACCGCGTGGAGGCCGGAATTGCCGAGCGCCTGCGCGAGCTCGAGGCGGGCGTCGTGGCTGCCGTCGATCCGACGTCGGCTCAGGCCGCGCATGCGCGCTGCTCGTATAACCACGAAGGAACGTTTGTAAGGAGGGACGTGTAGACCATGGATCTTTCGACTTTGATGCCGCAACAGCTGCAAGTCGTCAAAACGCTCGACCGCCCGCTGTTTGTCTCGGCGGGCGCCGGTTCGGGCAAGACCTT
>CABUUK010000063.1 GCA_902494765.1 uncultured Collinsella sp. | reverse complement strand
GGTGAGGTCGGTGTATTCGCGCAGCACGGGCAGTGCCATGCGGCAGAATTCGCCCACCTGCTCGGCGGCGATATGGACCGGCGTGCGGCAGGGCAGCAGACGCGACAGAAACGGTGCGGCATGCTGGGCAAACGCCGCATCGGCGCGGCGCGCGCGGTGCGTGTCGACCAGATAGGCAACGTCGCCCGAGACAAAGCAGTGCATATCGGCGGGCAGGCGCAGATCGTAGCTGCCACCAGCCGCCGGCGCGATTTTGGCGGCGAGGAGCGGTGGTTGTTTTGCCGAGGCCTCGTCCTCCCCCACCGGCGACAACTCAACCGCCACCTCGTAGGAACGATGCGTCGTCGTTCCCCGCGACCAGGCGGGCTCAAAGGAAATGGTCCGGCCACGCAGCAAGTCCAGCATGTATACGATGTCATGCTCGGACAGCGGCAGCTGGCGCTCGGCGACAAAGCCGCTGCGGGCAAAATCGTACGACGCCGAACGCGAACTTATGATGTCGCTCAGATACACAACCGTTGCCACAACAAGGTCGAGCAGGCGCACCGAAACCTCGTCGAAGGCCTCGGGCGCATGGAGGAATGTGAGCTTTTTGCCGTACGAGAACGTGCCGCCGCGCACGTAGGCGGCGGCCATGCCGTCGATGTCCTTGACCACGTAGGACACCGAGCCGCAGCGAATGCGAAGCTCGAGCGCCCAGCTAAATCGGTCGGCAAACAGCGGATTGTAGTACGGTACCAGCGAGGGCTCCAATACCGCTTTGGGAGCATCGGGGTCGACAGTGCCGGCGAGCTTGCGGCGCATGCCCGCCAACTCATCCATGCGAGCGTCCGAAAGATCGGAGAGCGCCTTCATGAGGCTCGGGCTCGTGGGAACTGGCGCCGGGAAGGGAAAGTTAGGGTTGACCGCCGGTGCGGCGGACGCGGGACGCACGGCTTGCTTGGGCGCCGCCGTAAACGTGCGAACCGGCGTGCGCAGCCCCTCAACGGGCTCAATGCCGCTGGCGTCCAGGTACGCCAGCGCCGTGGCGATGGCGTGCTTGCACATGCCGGGGTAGCGATAGGCAGCGGGGCAATCGCAGTCGTAGTCGATCACCTCGTGCTCGTCCATGTCGAGCGCCACGTGCGTCTTGTACAGGTCACCGCGCGAGCCGCGCACTGAGCCCTCAACCGTCACGTTTTTGGAGAAGCGCGAGCCGCTGTCCTCGATCGACAGCACGGCGCCGTTGAGCATGAGCGAGCGGCCCTTCATAAAGGTGCCGCTCAGCGCCGCCTCTTTCCGGAGCGCCTGCACAAACGTCCCCTGCGCCATCACTTCCTCCAATCTCACGCGGGGTAGCTAATTTGGGACGGGGCTATTTTAGCTACCCCCATATGTCGGTTGAGATGTATTCCGACCCCGACTCATTCGCCGTCAGTCAAAGGGTAGCTAAAATAGCCCCGTCCCAAATTAGCTACCCAGGCAAAATCATTTTAGATAACCGTCACGCGGCCTTGGTTACCCACAATGGCCTTGGCCTCGGCCAGCAGCGGAATCGAGCGCGCGTTGACCTTGGCAGGCACCTCGGCGCGCAGCACGCGTCCGTCCACCTGCTCGATAAAGATCTCCACACGGTCGCCGCCCGGGTTAGCGGTGAGCACCGTGGCCAGGCGCGCCATATTGCCCTGGCTAAAGCGGCTGTTGGGCACCATGACCTCAAACACCTTGGGCTTGTTGTTCTCCTCGTTGAGCTCAAGCGGCACGATCTCCTGCGCGATGATCTGGTCGCCGCGGTCCGAGCGCTCGAGTTTGCCCTTGATGCGCACAAAGGCGTCGGACAGCTGCGCACCGGTCTCGGGATCGACCTCGCCGTACAGGTACCCCTCGGCCTCTTTATAGGTCTTGGGGAACACGACGACGGTGGCCTCGCCTTCCATGTCCTCGAGCTGCACGATGCCCATGGGGTCGCCGTTTTTGGTCACGCGCTTGGACACGCTCGAGACCATGCCGGCCCACCACAGCGCTTTGCCCTCGGGAATCTCCTGGTTGATGGTGCCGCCCGTAGGATTCTGAACTTCGTAGCCGGTGTCGATCTGCGAGAACGAGAAGTCGCGCGCTTTGCTGAGCGCATACTCAAACGGGCGCAGCGGGTGGTCCGAGACATAGATGCCCAGAACCTCCTTCTCCTGGCTCAGCTTAAGGTGGCGGTCCCATTCCTGGCCGTCCGGATCGGGCACGCTCACCTCAAAGCCCGAGCCCTCAACATCACCAAACATGTCGAAGAACGAGGTCTGGCCGCTCGCGCGGTCCTTCTGGCGCTTTATCGCGGCGTCGATGATGTTCTCGGGGTTGTTCTTGTCCACAAAGTGCATCATCTGGCGGCGCGGATAGCCCGTGGAGTCGAAGGCACCTGCCTTGATCAGCGATTCGATCACGCGGCGGTTGGCCTGGCTCGAGTCCACGCGCTCGACAAAGTCGTGCAGCGTCTTAAACGGGCCGCCCGCCTCGCGCTCGGCGATAATCGCCTGCGCCACGCCGGTGCCCACGCCGCGGATGCCGGCCAGACCAAAGCGCACGCCTTCCTTGGTAGCCGTGAACTCGGTGCCGGACTCGTTGACATCTGGCGAAAGCACGGGGATGCCGTCGTGACGGCATGCCGAGACGTAGTGCACGATCTTGTCGGTCTTGCCCGTGTAGGACGTCAGAACGGCCGCCATGTACTCGTGCGGATAGTGCGCCTTGAGCCATGCCGTCTGCATAACCAGGATGGCGTAGCCGGCGGAGTGCGACTTGTTGAAGGCGTAGGACGCGAACTCGAGAACATCGTCCCAAATCTTCTGGGCGACCTCGCGCGTGTAGTTGTTCTTGATAGCGCCGTTCATCCAGTGGTCGTAGGTGGTCTCGTCCGAGCCATCCTCCCAGTGGAGCACCGTCGACGTGAGCAGCTTAATCTTTTTCTTAGCCACGGGCTTACGGATACGCGAGTCCGATTCGCCCTTGGAGAAGCCGCACATCTCGACGGAGATGAGCATAACCTGCTCCTGGTAGACCATGGTGCCGTAGGTTTCGCCCAGGATGTCGTCCAGGCGGTCGTCGTAGGAGACGGCCGGCTCCTTGCCGTTCATACGGTTGATGTAGGACGAAACCATGCCGGCGCCCAGCGGGCCCGGTCGGTACAGGGCGATCAATGCTACGACGTGCTTGTACTCGGTGGGCTTCATGTTCTTGATCGTGGCCGTCATGCCGGCGGACTCGACCTGGAAGACGCCGGCGGTGTGACCGGAGCCCATGAGCTTAAAGATCTCGGGATCGTCAAAGGGAATATCTTCCTCTTTGATGTCGATGCCGAAGTTCTTCTTGATGTTTGCCTTTGCCTTGGAGATAACCGTCAGCGTACGCAGGCCCAGGAAGTCCATCTTGAGCAGGCCCATGTCGGCAACGGTATGGCCCTCGTACTGAGTAATCTCGACGCCGCCCTTGGTGTCGAGCTTGGTGGGCACGTGCTCGTTGACGGGGTCGCGGCAGATCAGAACGGCGCACGCGTGCACGCCCTCGCCACGGGTGAGGCCCTCGATCGAGAGCGCCGTGTCGATGATGCGGCGGGCGTCGTCGTCCTTTTTATAGGCCTCGGCAAAATCGGGGTTAAACAGATCCTCTTTGCCGGGTTGTTTGTCGAGCACCTGCTTGAGCTTGACCTTGGGGTCGCTCGAGACCATCTTGGACAGGCGCTGGCCCATGTAGACCGGGTAGTCCAGGACGCGCGCGGCGTCGTTGATGGCCTGCTTGGCCTTAATGGTCGAGTAGGTGATGACGTGGGTGACCTTCTCGGGACCGTAGAGCTGGCGAACGTGCTCCACGACCTCGAGGCGCCGCTCATCGTCGAAGTCCATATCGATATCGGGCATCTCGGTACGCTGCGGGGACAGGAACCTCTCGAACATCAGGCCGTTCTCGAGCGGGTCGAACGCGGTGATGTTCATGGCGTAGGCGACGATAGCGCCGGCGGCCGAGCCACGGCCGGGGCCGACGCCGATGCCGTTGTCCTTGGCCCATTGCACGTACTCGGCAACGATCAAAAAGTAGGCGGCAAAGCCCTTGTCGCAGATGACCTTGTATTCGTACTCAAAGCGCTCTTTGATGTTGACGCCACCGATCTCGCGCGTGGCCCAGTCGTCGCCATAGTGCTGGCGCAGGCCCTTCTCGCACTCGCGGCGGAACTGGCTCTCGTGCGTCTCGCCGGGATCGAGCAACGGAAAGCGAGGCAGGATGATAGAGTCCCAGTCCAGCTCAACGTAGCACTTGTCGGCGATCTCGAGCGTGTTGTCGCAGGCCTCGGGGCAATACGGGAACATCGCCCGCATCTCCTCCTCGGTCTTCATGTAAAACTCCGAGCCGGTCATGCGCATGCGGTTGGGGTCATCGACCTTGGCGTTCATGCCAATACACATGATGACGTCCTGCACGGGCGCATCCTCGCGGCGCAGGTAGTGGAAGTCGTTGGTGGCGATGACCTTGACGCCCACCTGCTTGGCGATGTCGATGAGCGTGCGGTCCATCTGCTCGTCAGTCAGGCCGTTGTCGGTGGTGATGCCGTGTTCCTGGATCTCGATGTAGAAGTCACCGGGCTCGAAGGTATCACGGAAGGTCTCGGCCCACTTGATGGCGCCTTCCATGTCGCCGCGGTCGATGTATTTGGGGATGATGCCCGCGATACAGGCGCTCGTGCAGATCATGCCCTTGGCATGGCGGCGCAGGTTGTCGAGCGTCACGCGCGGCTTGTAGTAAAAGCCCTGCACGGCGGCCTCGGAGACCGTCTGCATTAGGTTGACGTAGCCCTCCTGATCCTTGGCCAGAAGGATCATGTGGTAGAGCTCGGGCTTGTGGTCGCGGGCAAGGGTCTCGTCCGGCGTAAAGTAGACCTCGCAGCCAAAGATGGGCTTGATGACCAGGGGCGGTTTGAGCTCGTCGATGTTGCCCTTCTCGTCCCACATGGCCATGTCTTTGACGTACTGGGCATGCTCGCGCGGGTTTGCCTCGGGGTCGGGCTCCACCAGCTCGTCGCGGCGGTCCTTTTCCAAGAAGGCCTTGTCGTGGCTCCAGGTTTTGTACTCGGGCGTGTTGTGATTGACGGCGTCGCAGGCCAGCGCTAGGTCGGGCACGCCATACATGTAGCCGTGGTCGGTAATGGCCACGGCGGGCATGCCAAGTTCAACGGCACGATTGACCATATCCTGGATACGGGTTGCGCCGTCGAGCATGGAGAAAACAGTGTGATTGTGCAGATGGACGAATGCCATGTGATGAGCTCCGATGCGGGTTCGTGTTCTGACTGAACGATTTTACCGCACGGCACGGACAGCACCCGAACCTAGCCAAACCAACACGGCTCCTCTTGCAGTTGCGGTGAAATGCGGACTGTTTGGCGGCTTTTTTGGCCAAAACAGCCCGTATTCCACCGCAAGTTATCTGAGGGCTAGAGATTGTAGATGACTACTTGAGGTTCGGCGGGTTCGACGAAGATGGCTGGATTCGCCTGCTCCACGCGAACGAACTTGACCGTCACCGTCTCAAAGCCCGCCTTGTGCAACACGTCGGCGTAGACGCGCGCCTGCAGGGCGTGCTTCTCGAGCAGCTGGTCCGGCGTCTCATCCGGCGTGCCACCCGTCTTGTAATCGATGACCAGTGCGCGTGACGGATCGGCCGGGTCGGTCGCCAAAGCGTCGATGGCGCCTTCGGCATATGCACCGTAGCGGGCGATGTCCTCGTCCTCGTAGCCCAGCGAGAAGAACGGCACCTCGGCGCGAACGCACGGCCATGCGAACAGCTCGGCACGAACCGACGACTTGAGCCAGCGCTCCAGAGCGACATCGAAGCGCTCGCGCTGTTCTGGCGTCAGGTGCCACAGGCGCGCCAGCGCATCGGCACGCTCAGCGGGCAGCGCATCGGAACCCATCTCGATCAGCCACTGGCAGGCGGCATGGAACGCCGAGCCCAGCGCCATGGGGTTGCCGGCGGGCTCGACAGCGGCCACGCCCGCATCCGTCATCTCGGAACCATCCGACTCCGCATCATCGCCAGCCTCGTCCATGGGCACACGCGCCTCGGCGGCACGGTCTTCTGTCTCGGCATGGAGCGCCGCGGCGATTGACGAGTAGCTATACGAGTCGCGCATCGGATACGGACAGATGCCCATGCGCACGCCCACTGCCTGGGGATACACAAGCTCAAACGAATCGGGCTTGGGGTCGGCAGGACCGGGGACGATTGTACTGGCCGAATCGTCGGCAGCATCTGTATCGGCATCGCCACGAACAAGCCTGCCCTCGGCATCCAACGAAGCGTTGGCCTCAAACGCCTGCTCGCCAAAGGTAAAGCCCGCGAGCGAAATGAGCTCGTAGTCGCCCGGCTGGGAGTTGTCGAACACCAGGCGGTCGGCATCGAGCTGCGGCATGTCCAGAGCGTCGGTCGGCAAAATACGGCGCAGCACATCGTAGGTCAGATCGGTCTCAACGTCGAAGGTCGGCGCCGTCACCTTGCCACGGCTCACGCCGGTATCCATCGCCAAGATCACCAGCTCGCGCGCACGCGTCATGGCAACATAGAGCAAGCGGGCCCGCTCCTCGAGCGAAAGCTGCAGGTCGTCGTTGCGCAGGCGAGCAAATGCCTCGGCGGGAGAACCCGTCGCACAGACGTCCTCCATGAGCTCCGGCGGCAGCCACAGCGACGTGCCCTTGCCCTTAAACGCATGCTCAAACTGCTTTTTGACGTCGTCGCCCTTCACAAAGGTACCGTCGGCGAGCTTAACGCCGTCGAAACGTGCCGGCAGTGCCACGACCTGTGCTCCGCCCTCGACGCGACCCATCTGTGCCGCACCCGAGGACTTACGCACGCCAAAGCACTCGGCGACCGCCACGACCGGATATTCCAGACCCTTGGAGGCATGCACCGTCATGATGCGCACCGCGCCGTCGCCCTCCTCGTTGAGGGCACCCGGGGCTTCCTTGCCCGCCAAGAAGCGGTCGAAGGCCAGCACAATGGAACGCGGCGAGTTGCCGAACTCGGCCTCCGCCTCGGCCACGGCATCGAGCGCCTTGAGCACGTTGGCGGCAATGGCCTTGCCCTCGGGACCACGCTGTGCCAGACGTACAAACCAGCCGGAGGCGTTGACCACGTCGCGCGCGATGGCGGCGAACGAATCGCGGCCCACGCGACGAAGCGCATACCGCAGCACCTCGCGGGCGCGCGTCACCAGCGGCAAGTCTTGCAAACCCGGCACATCGGAATCGCTCATGATGCCCGCATCGATGTTGCGGCGCGACGTCTCGCCCGTCTGCTCGTCGAGTTTGGTCGCCAGCGCCAGGAACTCCTGGGCGCCGAGTGCAAACATCGGCGAGGCGAGCAGCGGCATAAGGCCCTGCGCCGTATCGGCCGGATTGGCGAGCGCACAAACCAGGGCGCGCACCGTCTGCACCTCGGCTGCTTGGGCAAAGACCGAGCCGCCCGCGATGACGCAGTCGAGCCCCTGGTCGCGGAAGGCCTGGGCGTAGACGTCGGCGTTGGTCATGCGGCCCAGCAGCAGCACCATGCCGCCCTGGGGCTGGCCGGCATCGGCAAGCGCGCGGAAGCGCTCGGCGATCGCACGGGCCTTGGCCTGTGTGCGCTCCTGCGTACTGCCGCCGGCAACAAAGAGGGCCTGGCGACGCGAGGCGTCTGCCACCAGCGTGTCCTTGCGGCCGTCGCTCGCCTCAAGATCCAAAAAGCCCTGCATCAGGCCGCCGTCGTCGCCATCAAAGACGCGCGCCACGTAACGCAGCACCTCGTCATGGCTGCGGAAGTTGCGCACGAGCTTAACGAGCTCGCCAGCAGGGGCGTCGGCCGCGGCAGTCGCCTCGGGCGCGGCAGACGAGCCCACCTTGCGCTCCTGGCGGCGGAAGACCTCGACCTCGGCACCACGGAAGCGATAAATCGACTGCTGCGCGTCGCCCACCGTGCACAGCGCACGCTCGCCCGCACCCGTCAGGTAGCGAATCAGATCGACCTGCATCTGGTCGGTGTCCTGGAACTCATCGATCATGACCATCTTAAAACGGCCCTCGTAGGCGGCTCGGATGGCGGGGTAATCACGCAGCGCCTCGTATGCCATGCGCAGCAGATCGTTATTATCGAGCGCGGACTGGTCGGCCTTGAGCGCGCGGTACTCCGTCTCTACGGCACGGGCGAGCCCTGTCAGCGCATCGAGCGCCGGGTCGCCGCAAGCCAGCACAATGTTGACAAACGTGTCGGCAGCTTCTGCCTTGAGCAGCTCGACGTTCTCCTTAGGGAACATCTTGCTCGCACGCGGCATGCCGCACGACATCATGAGCCGCGCCACATCCGCCATGGTCTTGTCGCTCGCCTCGAACGTGTCGATCGCCTCGAGTGCCACCTGCGCTTTCTCGGTCGCGGCCTTGCTCGCGCCGAGCGCCGCACGATAGGCATCAGCCAGGGCCGAGGTATCGGAGCAGCCGCGAAGCACGCACACGTCGTCCATACCCCCCGGCAGCTGGCTGGACAGCTCCAGCAGGTCGCGCACCAAGCCCTTGATGGTGGTGCCGCCGCCAAAGGGACCGCCCTCGCCCGCCATGGGATACCAGGCATAGAGGGCTTTGAGCGAAGCGGCAAGCTCGGGGGCGGCATCGGGCGCCGTCGCACGGCCCAGCACATGCTCGACAGCCTGGTCCATGAGCTCATCGGTATCGGTGAGCACCGTAAATTCGGGGTCGATGCCCAGCTCCAGCGCATGCGCGCGCAGGATACGCGAACACATGCCGTGGATGGTCGAAATCCAGGCGTCGTCAACCGTCAGGGCTTCCTCGTCCATGCCCTCTTCGATAAGCGCACGGCGCACGCGGTCGCGGATCTCGGCCGCGGCGTCCTTGGTAAAGGTAATGGCGAGCACCTGGTCCAGATGCTCAATGAACGGACCGGATTCGGGCGAGAGCGCGTAGACGATACGGCGCGTGAGGGTGAAGGTCTTG
>CABUUK010000062.1 GCA_902494765.1 uncultured Collinsella sp. | reverse complement strand
GAGGGCCTACGAGGCATGGGTCGAGGCGGGGCTTCCGCTCGATTGGGACAGGCAAGCCTTCGAGGCCGAGCGCAAAATGGATTCTAAAAAACACCTTGCCAAATAGGAGCGTCAGGACGCAAAGAGGCTCCGCAGCGCGAAGCGCGATGCGGAGCCTCTTTGCATGTCCGAGGACGTTCCGGAGAGAAACCCCGTCACGCCCCCGGATTCCCGGTGGGAGTTCTAGACCTTGTCGGCCTTAGTACATACCGCCGCCCTGCTGACCAGCGGTGGCAGCAGCGATAGCGTCCTCAAGCTGAGTGTTCTTGGGCACATCGGAGACGGTGGCCTCGGTGATGAGGATCAGGCTGGCGACAGAAGCAGCGTTCTGCAGGGTGACGCGGCTGACCTTGACGGGGTCGAGGACGCCCATCTCGATCATGTCGCCCCACTCGCCGTTGGCAGAGTTGAGACCCTGGCCGGCGGGCAGCTCGGCAACCTTGTCGACCACGACAGCGCCCTCAAAGCCAGCGTTCTTGGCGATGGTAGCGACCGGAGCAGTCAGAGCCTTCTTGACGATGTCGACACCGATCTTCTCCTCGGGGTCGTCGAGCTCAACGGCGTCGAGCGCAGGAGCAGCGTCCATGAAGGCGACGCCGCCACCGGCGACGATGCCCTCCTCGACAGCAGCGCGGGTAGCCTGCAGGGCGTCCTCGACGCGGTGCTTGATCTCCTTGAGCTCGGACTCGGTAGCAGCGCCGACCTTGATGACGGCAACGCCACCGGAGAGCTTGGCCAGGCGCTCCTGGAGCTTCTCACGGTCGAAGTCAGAGGTGGTGTTCTCCATCTCGCCCTTGATCTGAGCGATACGGGCGTCGATGGCCTCCTTGGAGCCAGCGCCACCGACGACGACGGTGTTGTCCTTGGAGATGGTGACGGACTTAGCGGTACCGAGCATATCAGCGGTGATGTCAGCAACCTTCACGCCCAGCTCGTCCAGGGCAGCCTGGCCACCGGTGAGGACGGCGATGTCCTCGAGGATGCGCTTGCGGCGATCGCCGTAGCCCGGGGCCTTGACGGCGCAGACGTTGAGGGCGCCACGGATCTTGTTGAGGACCAGGGTCGGCAGAGCCTCGCCGTCGATGTCCTCAGCGATGATGAGCAGGCCACGGCCAGCGCGCTGGACAGCCTCGAGAACGGGCATGATGTCCTGAACGCTGGAGATCTTCTGGTCGGTGATGAGGATGTACGGATCCTTCATCACGGCCTCCATGCGGTCGTTGTCCGTGACGAAGTAAGCGGAGACATAGCCCTTGTCGAACTGCATGCCCTCGACGGTGTCGATGGTGATATCGAACGTCTGGGAATCCTCGACGGTGATGACGCCGTCCTTGCCCACGACCTCCATAGCCTCGGCGATCTTCTCGCCGACCTCGGGGTCACCGGCGGAGATGGTACCGACGGAAGCGATCTGCTCCTTGGTCTCGACAGGCTTGGCCTGCTTCTTCATCTCGGCGACGGCGGCGTTGACGGCCTTGTCGATGCCGCGACGGATGGCCAGCGGGTTAGCGCCAGCGGCGACGTTGCGCAGACCGTCGTTGACGATGGCCTGAGCGAGCAGGGTTGCGGTGGTGGTGCCGTCACCCACGGTGTCGTTGGTCTTGGTGGCGACCTCCTTCACCAGCTGAGCACCCATGTTCTCGATGTTATCCTCGAGCTCGATCTCCTTGGCGACGGAAACGCCGTCGTTGGTGATGGTCGGGGCACCGAACGTGCGCTGCAGCGCAACGTAGCGACCCTTGGGGCCCATGGTGACGGTAACGGCGTCGGCCAGAGTGTTGACGCCCTTGGCAAGCTTAGCGCGGGCATCGGTGTTGAACGTAATGATCTTTGCCATGGTAGGTAATCCTCCAAAAGAAATGTGACTCGCGCCGCCGCTTCCGAGTCCTATGCGGCGGGCGCGTTCAAAGACGAATCAGAGATTCTGACGAGACTAGGCCTCGACGACAGCATAGATGTCGTCGGCGCGCATCAGCAGATACTTCTCGCCGTCGACCTTGACCTCGTTGCCACCGAACTTACCGTAGATGACAACGTCGCCAACCTTGACGTCCATGGGGATGCGCTCACCCTTGTCGTTGACCTTGCCGGCGCCCACGGCAACGATGGTGCCACGCTGCGGCTTCTCCTGAGCGTTGCTGGCAATATACAGACCAGAAGCGGTCTTCTGCTCGGCCTCGTCGGGCTTGACCAGAACACGATCTGCAAGCGGCTTCAAAGACGACATGCTTGTCTCCTCCTTTTTGGGCCGCGCGGTTATACCACGCGAATTAACCCTTTTTGTTTGCGTACGCGTTGAATGGTACCCACGAATGGCGGGTTATACAACACGGAGTCAAAAAATCTTATTTTTTGGCACTTAGATTTTCTGAATGCCGGGGGATAACTTAGCAGTGGCTCCCGGGGCGGACCGGAGGGCATGAAGTTTGCTGCTCTACAGTCCTGCGCAAGACGGAAAGCACATTAAGTGCTTTCCTTTGCGTGCGGAACTCACGACAAACTTCATGCCCTCCGGTCCGCCCCGGGAGCCAGGTTAACTAATTCGGGCCCGGCATTCAGAAAAGTCAGTGCAGCAAAATGGCGATGCAGATGTTGCGAACAAGAAAGGGGCACGTTGCTGAAACGTGCCCCCTATGAGTGGGGTATGAGGCTAGCGCTCGTAGATTACGTTACCTGCCAGGTAGGTGGCCTGAACCTTGGTGGCTTGCAGTTCTTGGGGGTCGATGGTGAGTGGGTTTTGATCCAGGACTACCAGGTCGGCGTATTTGCCGGGTTCCAGGCTGCCGAGGTTTTGCTCGTCGCCTACCGCATAGGCGCTGCCCAGGGTGTAGTTGCGCAGGGCCGTTGCCGCGTCGATACGCTCGCTCGGCAACCAGCCGCCCTCGGGCCAGTGGCTTTTGGGGTCCTGGCGCGTGATAGCCGTGTAGAGCACGTTCATGCTTGTAACAGCTGTGATGGGGCTATCGGTACCGAAGGCTTGTCGAATGCCGCGCTGCTTATAGGTTGCGAACGGCCACATGATGCGGCTGCGCTCCAAGCCCAGGTCGCGCTCCGGACCACCCGGGTCGAGCGTGATATGGCAGGGCTGGCTCGAAGCAACCACGTTGAGCTTGCGCAGGCGGTCGATGTCCTCGGGCAGAAGGTTCTCCAGGTGCTCGAGCGTGTTATGGCCGTGCTGGGGCAGGCCGTACAGGTCGGCTGCTTCCTCGAAGATATCCAGCGCGGCATGAATCGCACCGTCACCAATAACGTGGATGCGCACGGTGTGACCGCGCTCCGCAGCCGCCAGAACCAATTTTCGCATGCGCTCAGCCGGGACTGTCAGACGGCCCTGGTCGCCCGGGAAGCGCGGATTGGTATAGGGCTCGGTGAGATATGCCGTGTGTTCACTCGACACGCCATCGAAGAACTGCTTAAAACCCGGCGCCGAAAGCAGCGCGTTGTTCGCATAACGTACCTGGAGCTCTTCTAGACGCGACTGGTCATCCAACAGCGTGGGGAACAGATGGGCACGAATGCCCAGCTTGCCGGCTGTCTGCAGTTTGTCGTAGACGTCGTCGCGGATAAAATCGCAGCCTGGCATGGGCATGAGCGACATATCGCAGATCGAGGTGATGCCCTGCTCGGCCATGCGCCTCATTTGATCGGCGTAAGCGCTTGCGATGCGATCTTCGCCCAGCCACTCAAGGCAGCGCGGCAACAACTGCATGGCAGCCGCTTCGTGAGCAATGCCCGTAAGCTCGCCGCTTGCGTCCTTGTCGTAGCTGCCGCCCGCTGGCGGCTCGCTGTCGCGCGTGACGCCGAGCGCCTCGAGTGCGCGGCTGTTGAGCCAAAGCGTGTGCCCGTCGCCCGAATACATAACGCAGGGACGATCGGGGAATGCCGCATCGAGCGACGCCTTGGTAGGATGCTCGGGCGGGTCCCAACGGTAGTCGCGCCAGCCCTGCGTCACAACCCAGGCGTCATCGGGCAGGTCCTGGGAAAACTCGAGCGCATGTTGTACCAGTGCCGCCTCGGACGTGCCCATATCCATGAGCATGTACGGCGAGGAGCCGACCGAGGTATGGAAGAAGTGCAGATGCGCATCATGGAAACCGGGGCAGACAAACTGCTCGCCGTAATCGACCACCGGCGTGGCGGCAGGTGCGGCGGCAATTACGTCATCGGGCGCACCGACTGCGACGATGCGGTCGCCCGCGATGGCAATCGCCAGCTCGCGGGCGGAATCGATGCCGTCTTGCGCGGTAAAGACGTTCTTGGAGCGAATAATCCGATCGATATGTTGCATGGGCATCCCCATCTCTGGCAGGAAATTCAACACCCCCGAGTGTACTCCCCCGCCTCGGTTACAAAATGCCAAGCGGCAAACGGCAGCTTTACCAGCCCTAGCGGCAGGTGGCATACTGGAGAGAGCCTGTACGATTTTGCGATCGAGCCAACAAGGAGCAAATCGACCATGACGAAGACCAAGGCACAGCAGATTATGGCGGCAACCGAGGTTCGCGCGGCAGACGACGTCACCGCGGCCATCCAGGATATCGCCGCCGAGTTTGAACCCTACATCATCAAGCAGCGCCGGCACTTCCATAAGCACCCGGAGCTGAGCCTTGCCGAGGAGCGCACGACTTCCGACATCGCCAACCAGCTCGACGCCATGAATATCCCCTACGAGCGTCCGCTCAAGACGGGCCTGGTGGCGACGCTTCGCGGCACCGCGCCGGATGCCTACCGCGAGGACGGCACGCCGCGCCGCCGCATCCTGCTGCGCGCCGATATCGACGCCCTGCCCGTCACTGAGCAGACCGGCGAGGAGTTCGCCAGCGTCAATGAGGGCTGCATGCACGCCTGCGGTCACGACTGCCATATCGCCATGATGCTCGGCACGTTGCAGATTCTGCGCCACATGACCGATGACATCCACGGCGAGATTCGCATCGTATTCCAGCCCAGCGAGGAAAACGGCCAGGGCGCCAAACTCATGATTGGCACGGGTGTGCTCGACGGCGTCGATGGCGCCTACGCCGCGCACATCTGGAGCGAGGTCGACGCCGGTACCGTAAGCTGCGAGCCCGGCCCACGCATGGCAAATACCGACTGGTTCCGCATCGACGTCCGCGGCACCTCGTGCCATGGCGCCATGCCCCAGCGCGGCCACGACGCCGTTATGGTTGCGGCAGAGATCGTCAACGCCCTGCAGACCATCGTCTCGCGCGAGATTAGCCCCTACGAGCCGGCTGTCATCACCGTCGGCGAGCTGCACGGCGGCACCGCGCGCAACGTTATCGCCGGCACGGCCTACCTCGCCGGCACAGTGCGCACCTACGGCGATTCGACCCACGAGGAAATGCCGGAGCTCATGCGCCGCATCGTGGAGCATACCGCGGCAGCTCTGGGCGCCGAGGCTGAGCTCACCGACTACACCATCGCCAACTACAAGGTCGAAAACGAGGTCGCCTCGAGCGAGCGCTGCCGTCAGGCTGTAATCAAGTGCCTGGGCCCCACCGGTCAAGGCCATTACCGTGGCACGCTTTCGGGCGAGGATTTTTCGGAGTACCTGCGCCGCGTGCCGGGCGTGCTCGCCTTTGTAGGTACGCGCAACCCCAAGATTGGTGCCACGTACGCCCAACATTCCTGCTTCTACAAGATCGACGAGACCGTGCTGGCAAAGGGCTCCATGGTGGCCGCCCAGTATGCTATCGACTTTTTGGCCGAGCCCACGCAAGAGGAGCTCGACGGCCCCACGATCGCCGCGGTTGCCGAGACCAACCCCGACTTGGCCGCCAAGCTGCGCTCTGCCAAGGCAACAGCCGCTGAGGCGCGCGACGCCATGCACGATGCTCGCACCGCTCGCCATGCTGCAATCAAGGGCATCCACGATGCGCGGGCTGCCGCTCGCCACGAGGAGAAGCGCGACGAGTAGCCATCACGCCCACCCATAACAACCTGGCTAGAGCAAAGCGGGGGCGAACGTTATCTCAACGTTCGCCCCCGCTTATGTGTCGACCGCTTTTCTAGCGCGTCCTCCGTCACGACAGGAAAGAGCGAAGGATGGTGAGCCAGCGTGGGGGTTCGAGGTGGATGATGTCGTCGGGGACTCCGGCGGGCGCATGGCCGCCAAAGAGTAGGCCGGCATCTACCGGATTGATGAGGCGCACGATCCATACGGCGATGACCAGCATGCACAACACGGTGACTGCAATGTCGACACCACGCTTTAGCTTGCTCGATGCCACCTCCTCGCGCACGAACGCGAGCACAAACGCAATCGGCACCACCCAAAACAGCGGATGGTAGGCAAAGGCCGCCGCAAAATCGAGACGCAGCGCCGCCAGCCACGCCCTCGTCATGCCGCATCCCGGACAAGGAGCGCCCGTCATCATTCGAAAAATGCAGCCGATATCGAGCAGGTAGAGCGCGAGCCAGGCGACAAAGAGCGCGCCGGTGCAAAAAAGGGCGCGGCGAAGGAGCTCTGCCGTGCCCCTATGTCCCTGGGAGCTGTTCACGCCGCCCTTATTGTTAGGCACGAGCGCCAAGGCGAGTGTTGTAAGCCGTTGCCATGGCATTGGTATTATTGATGATGATGTTCATAGCGAAGATGGGACCAAGGCCGCACAGGAGCGCGCCGAAGATCTGCCACAGAAGAACGGTGGTGCCGTTTTCCTGGAACACCAGGCCGTAGCGAGGAGCGTTGGCCTGCAGGCGGTTGCCAATCTTGTAATACCAGTAGTACGCGTAGAAGCCGCAGGTCACAAACGATAGAAGGATGAATTCCGCCAGACCCGGCGTGTAATCGCCGTCATCCTGACACAACGTGTTGACGTCGCGTGCCAAGCAATACAGGAAGTAGAACGAATAGATACCGCAGGTCACAAGAGAGAGCAGCAGCCAGCCGATCAGGCTGCGGTCAGCCTTAATGGGGCCATAGCCCATCGGAGCGGATGCGGACTGTTGGGCGTATTGACCGGTGTACTGCTGCTGAGGCTGGGGCACGGGCTGAATAGCCTGGGCCGGAGCGGGCTGGGGCTGCGGGGCCGGAGCGGCAGAAGCGGCACCAACGGCGGATCCGCAAACAGGGCAGAATTTGGCATCATCCGAAATGGGAGAACCACAAGTGGGACAGAACATGAGCCTCTCCTTTTCCTAAGGCGTCGCACGCCTTCAAACCTTACACGTCTACGTTCTCAACAATAGCCGCGACGTTGTTGCGCAACATTGACCAATTTCCGAGAAATTTTGCTGCAACCGTTTTCCCAGGCATTTTCTTGCTTTCGCAGTAGAAAAAGGCACCCCGGGCTCAGTTGCCCAGGGCGCCTCGACCGGCTATTCGGTTTGATTGTTTTCGGCAGCAGGATTATCGCCCGGCTCATCCGCCGGCGTGGCAACGGCATCCCAATCGGGCTCCGCAGGCGTCGCCTCGGACGCCGGTGCGGGGACAGGAGCAGGTGCCGGGGCAGGGGCAGGCGCGGGTGCCGGGGCAGGTGCAGGCGCGGGTGCCGGGGCAGGCGCAGCACCAGTGGCTGCCGTGGGATTGAATCCCGCAGGAGCAGGCTTCTTCTCACCCGGGAGCACAAAAGTCAAAACGTCGTCCTTGTCCTCATCGGCCCATTCGCTTGCATAACGTGCAGCCCAATAGCCAACGGCACGGTGCTTGAGCATCTTGCCAAAGACCGTAAGGAACACCGTGACGAATGCAATCAGCACCAGGAACAATACGAGCGTGACACCACCGGCGGTAACAATCGCCTCGATACCCGTGGGGCGATAGTAATAGCCGTACGCGCCAATTCCGGCGATGGCACCAAAGACAGCTGTCAAGATCCACGTAATGGCGTTGGAAACCAGGCCCGTCAAAAACTCGGGAAGGAACGAAGCGCAGAACAGCTTGGTCTTGTTGTGCTTAAACGCCGCCCAGACCTTGTCGAGCGAAAACGCGCTCTCAACGCGCCCGGTCACCGCAAAGTGCATCACGGCAATGTCGGCGAACATCTTAAAGAAGACCCCCAAGACTGCCGTGGCAATCATAGCCAGGACAAGCAGGCCGAGCGAACCGAACAGCGCAGCCTCGAGCGCATAGGAGCCATAGTAGGAGTACGAGCCTGCGGCACCAAGCGCCACGCCCTCCACCAGCGAAAGCACTACACCGATAACGGGAATGGCAGCGATAACCTCGAGCACGACCGAAATAACGCTCGAAAAGACTCCGAGACCAAACGACGTGGAACGCATCAGCGGACGATCCATGCCGTCATCGATCTTAAGCGACAGATCGCGACCCCACTCGATGCCAAAGCCGGAACCGCACACGCTCGCAATGCAAGCTGCCAAAAAGCCGATGGCAGCCGCAATGCCGCCAATAACGGGAATAAACAACACGAGCACCGACACAACGCAAATCAGCGCCGGCAAAAACGCGATTTGGCATACACGCTGAAGCACGCCCGGGGTCTTGGTCATATCCTGGAACGCCTGAACCACACAGCCCTTTGGCGCATTCGCCACGGGCGGTTGCGGAACAAACTGCTGGGGCTGAGGCTGTCCCTGGGGAGCGGGGCCAGCGGCACCGGCATTAGGAGCACCACACACGCCGCAGAACTTGTCGTTATCGCCCATGGGGGCGCCACACTGCGAGCAGAACATAGAATCATCCCTTCGTATCTAGAGCGAATCACCTGGATCGCAAACGATGTCTTTGGCATCATTATCACCCAATGTGAGTTCAAATACTCTTAGATGACGTATTTGCAACGCGCGAGGCGCTTTTCGATTGTTTGATGAATGCGTTCGCGCTAGTTCGTGCCGCGGAAACCCTTGCCGACGATCTCGGAACTGTCGACAATCGTGATAAAGGCACCCGGATCGACCTCGCGCGCATAGCGGCGCAGTTGCACGGCCTCGCGACGGCTCAGCACGCTCATGATCACCGTCACGCACTTGCCCGAGAAGGCACCGTAGCCGCGACTAATGGTCGCCGTACGGTTGAGATGCTTGACGATAAACTCCTCGACCTTAAGGGGCTCGGAACAAATGACCGTGCAGACCTTACGAAGGTGAATGCTCTCGATGGCTTTGTCGACCACAAGCGTCTTGGCAAACAGGCCGAGCACGCAATACAGACCGACACGCG
>CABUUK010000061.1 GCA_902494765.1 uncultured Collinsella sp. | reverse complement strand
GCGCTTGCTGCGATCGCTTTCTTTGTCGTGCCGGCCGTCAAGGGCTTCTTTGCCGGTGAGGATACGAAGGTCACGGCTGGTCAGCAGGTTACGGTGACCATTCCCGATGGTGCTTCAGGCGATACGATCGCCTCGATTCTCTCCGAGAACCATATCGTAGAAAATCCCAAGGATTACTATGCGGCGGTGAAAAAGCTCAACGCCGATATGTCGCTCAGGCCCGGTGATTATTCGTTCACCACACTCATGGATGCGACCAAGGTTGTTCAGCAGCTCATGGAAGGCCCCAACGCGGGCTCCAGTGCGCTGACTATCCCTGAGGGCCTGACGGTCGATCAAGTCGCCGACCGTGTGGCCCAGGCCTACGACAGCATCTCTAAGGAAGACTTCCTCAACCAGGCCAAGGCCTCCAACTACGTGGACGACTATAGCTTCCTTAAGGGCGCCGCCAACGATTCGCTCGAGGGTTTCTTGTTCCCCAAGACCTATTCGTTGGGTGATTTGCCGACGGCCGATGGCGTGATTCGCGCTATGCTCGATCAGTTTAAGACCGAGTACAAGTCGCTTGACTTTGCGAGCTGCGAAGCCAAGATCAAGGAACGCTACGGTGTGGAGATGTCCGACTACGACATCGTCAACTTGGCCTCTATCGTTGAGCGCGAGGGCCTCAACGCCGACCAGCGCGCGCACGTGGCCTCGGTCTTCTACAACCGTCTTGCCGGCAAGCTCGATGGTCTGCGCTATCTCAACAGCGATGCGACCATGATGTATGTCACCGGTGGCGAGGTTACCGCCGACGACCTGCAGAGCGATAGTCCGTATAACACCTATAAGCACGAGGGCCTGCCGCCCACGCCCATCTGCTCTCCGTCGCTCGAGGCACTCAAGGCCACGCTTGAGCCGACCGACTCCGATGACCTGTATTTCTACATTACGCAGGACGAGGAGTACTTCTCGCAAACCTACGAAGAGCATCAACAGTCTTGGAATTAGCATGAGGATTTTTAGCCCCAAACGTTACGTTGCCTCGGTCGATCGCATCGACCTTGATACCCTTTGGGCCGACGGCAAACGCGCCATTCTGCTCGATCGCGATAACACCCTGGTGCCGCGCGACACCGAGCAGGTTCCCGCCGCGGTTTCCGCTTGGCTCGATACCGCCCGCGCCAAAGGCTTTAAGCTGTGCATGGTGTCCAACAACTGGCATCGCGACCAGGTCATGGCATCAGCACGCGAGCTGGGACTCGAGGCCATCAGCCATGCCATGAAGCCGGCGCCGTTTGCCCTCAAGGCGGGTCTTAAGCGCCTCGGCGCCACGGCTGACGAGGCGGTGCTGATCGGTGATCAGCTCTACACGGACGTGTGGAGCGGCAACTTCGCCGGCGTCGATACCATCCTGGTAAAGCCGCAGGCGACGCAGGACCTGTGGTATACGCAGATCTTCCGTATCTTTGAGCGCCGGGCCCTGCGCGACCTTCCTTGCGAGGAATAGGTCTCGTCATGTCCCAGCACATCAAACACGGCTGCGACCATATCTTCTTTATCGGCTTTTTGGGCGCGGGCAAGTCGACGCTTGCGCGCAACGTGGGCACCATGTTCAAGCGGCGTTTTATCGATACCGACCGTCTGGTCGTGCGCCGTTGCGGCAAGTCGGTAACCGAGATTTTTGAGACCGAGGGCGAGGATCGTTTTCGCGAGCTCGAGACCTCGGCGCTCCGTTCGCTCCAAAGCGAGCGCAGCCTGTTGGTTTCGTGCGGGGGCGGTATCGTCGAAACGCCGGTGAATATTGAACTGATGCACGAAATGGGTACGTGCGTGTACCTCGAGGGCGACTTCGAGGATTCGATTCGACAGATTCGTCGGTCCGACACGCGCCCCGATTTCCGTTCGCCCGAGCATGCTGCGCGCCTGTTTGAGCATCGCCGTCCGCTGTATCGCCAGGCCGCCGACCTTACCCTTGATATTCGCAACAAGTCCTTCGAGGACGTTTCCTACCTTTGTGCCGAGATGCTTTTGGAGCGTGGGCTGCTATGATTCGCCGTCAACTGATCAATTTCCAAAACCGCAGCGTCGATGTCCGTGTCGGATTGGGTGCGTTCGATGAACTGTCGCGCATGTTTGCCTCGGCCGTGGGCAAGCCTAAGCGCGCGATGGTCGTTTGGAACACCGCCACGTCAGAGCGTTTTGGTGAGGTCGTCGAGCATGCGCTGGTCGACGCCGGTTTTGTCATGTCACAGCTCTTCCTCGAGGTTTCGCCTGCTGGTGCCACGCTGGCCGATGCCGATGCGATCTTTGGCGCCCTGTCTGCCAACGGCATTACCTGCGACGATCTGGTTGTCGCCGTTGGCGATGCCCCGACCTGCTCGGTTGTTTGCTGGTGCGCCAACCAGTGGTGTGGCCGAACCGAGTGCGCACTGCTGCCGACGACCTTCGACGCCATGCTCACGGTCGCGACGACCATGAAGCCGCTCGTCGCCTCGTCGGCCAATGCGCTTCCCGCTATCGCGTTTCGTCCCGAACCGGGCTTGGTTGTGTGTGACCTCGACCTTGTTCGCGAGACGGACCCCGAGGACCTCAAGCTCGGCTACGCGGTACTTGTTGGCACCATGCTTTCAAGTAGCAAATCCCGCTGGAATCAGTTTACCGAGACCGTCCCCGAGATTCTTGCCGGCGACGAAGTTGCACTCGTCAATGCCGTCCAGTGGTCTCAGACTGCCCGCAAGGACGTACTGATGGCCACGAACCCGAGCGCCCGCCATGCACTCGATTTTGGTAAGACGGGGGAGCGCACCCTGCGCGCCTGCTTGGGCGATGCCGCTTCGCAGGTCCCTGCCTACCAGCTGTTGTCCGAGGGCATGCGCTTTGAGGCGCGCCTAGCACATGATGCCTGCGACTTTGATATCGATTACGTCTTTGAGGTCGATGACTGCCTGGAGGACTTTGGCATCGAGGAACTTGCCTTCGACCTGGAGCCCACCGCGTTTATCGAGGAGTTCCGCAAGCAGCAGTTCGCCCGCTCGAACCGCAGCATGTTGCCGCTGCCCGCAGCGCTCGGCGCCATTCGTCTAACGAGTGTTGAGGACGAGGTTCTTGAGCGCCATGCTCACGCCTACTTGGCTTCCCGCAAAGAACTTCTCTAAGATTTATTGACATCCATCGTCTTTCGTATCATGTTGAGGGACGGGTTTCCAATCGGTTGCGGTTCGTATGCGATTCCGACGTTCGGTTGAGACCCGTCCCGCACTTTTTGAGACAATAAGAAAGGAATCTGCATGTCTGAGTTTGCTGCCGGTCCTGCCGGTCGTATCGAACGTGTCCGTGCCCTGATGGTCGTGCGCGGTTACGACGCTATCGTGGTACGCGATGAGGCCAATCTTCGTTGGCTCACGGGCGTGAAGGGCGTCTTCGACTACACCTTCGAGTTCCCGCACGCGGCGTTTATTACGGCTGACCAGTGCCTGTTCCATACCGACTCGCGCTACCTCAACAGCTTTGAGGAGAACACGCCCGCCGACAGCCCCTGGGTCTACGACATGGACGAGGGCACCATCCCCGGTTGGGTCGCCGGCAAGATCGCGGCCAACAAGTGCCGCGTCTGCGCTGTCGAGGACGACATGCAAATCAACTTCTACCAGGGTATTCAGCGTGGTCTGGAGGACCGTTCCGTCGCCTGCATGTTGCCGCTGATGCATGACGACATTCGCAAGATGCGCGCCATCAAGGACGCCGAGGAGATCGAGCTCATGCGCCATGCGCAGTCGATCACCGATGCCGCCTTCCAGCATATGCTCGGCTTTATTAAGCCCGGTATGACCGAGAAGCAGGTTCGCAACGAGCTCGAGAACTTTTTGTTCGCCAACGGCGCCGACAGCCTGGCCTTCGGCTCCATTGTGGCGAGCGGCCCCAACACCGCCAACCCGCATGCCGTACCGAGTGACCGTGTCATCGAGAAGGGCGACTTCGTCCTCATTGATTACGGCGCGGGCTACTGCGATTATCGTTCCGACATGACGCGCACCGTCGTGATGGGCGAGCCTACCCAGGAGCAGCTTGACCTGTACGCGCTCGTGCGCCGTACGCACGAGGAGTGCGTCGCTGCCATCCATCCGGGCGTCGAGGGCAACGACATTTTTAAGCTTTCCAAGAAGATCATCGGCGATGCCGGTTATGGCGATTACTACAACCATGGCCTGGGCCACGGCGTTGGTATCGACATCCACGAGCTGCCCAACTTCAACCGCAGCAAGAACAGCATCGAGGTCGGCTCGGTTATCACCATGGAGCCCGGCGTGTATCTGCCCGGTGTGGGTGGCGTGCGTCTGGAGGACTACGGCGTGGTCACCGAGAACGGCTACGAGCCCTTCACCAAGACCCCGCACGACCTGCACGTCATCGATTGCTAGCCCATTTCGATAGATTTTTGGGGCGGGGCGTCCGGAGCAATTCGGGCGCCCCGCGTTCTCTTTTTATGCGCTCGCTGCAGGCGCCGTCTGCAAGTGTATAATTTCGGTCGTATGTAATTTGGACGCTTGTGCGTTCTGCCCATAACAAGAAAGGTCGCTATGCCTACCATTTCTACCGCCGACTTCAAGAACGGCCTCGGTCTCCGCATTAAGGACAAGGTCTACACCATCGTCGAGTTCCAGCATGTCAAGCCGGGCAAGGGTGGCGCGTTTGTGCGCTACAAGACCCGCGACATCAAGAGCGGCCGCGTCGTCGAGAACACCTGCAACGCCGGCACCAAGTTCGAGAGCGTCATGCTCACCACGCGTGAGTTCCAGTACCTCTACAACGATGGCGCTGACTACATCTTCATGGACAACGAGACCTATGAGCAGGTTCCCGTTCCCGAGGACATGGTGGGCGAGAACTCCAAGTGGCTGCGCGAGAACGACATCTGCCAGCTGCTCTTCGCCGACGATGAGCTCATGGGCGTGACGCCGCCGATGTTCATCGAGACCACCATCGTCCAGACCGACCCGGGCTTTAAGGGCGACACCGTCCAGGGTTCCACCAAGCCGGCCACGATTGACACCGGCGCTGTCATCCAGGTCCCCATGTACCTCAACGAGGGCGAGGTCATCAAGGTTGACACCCGCGACGGCAAGTTCGTCTCCCGCGTCTAGCAACCAACTCTTCTAGGAGGACTCATGCCCCAGGAAATCAAGATTGACGGCATCGGCATTTCGCCCGATGTTCTGACCGCCATCGTCTCGCGCGCCGTGTCGGATGTCGAGGGCATCGCCTCCGTTGGCGTCAAGGACCTTGCCACCAACCTTGTCTCCATGATGCTCTCGTCCAAGGCCCCGGCTTCCGAGCCGGCGGTCGAGGCCGAGGTCGTCGGCGACAAGCTCGCACTCACCGTGCGTGTCGTGGTGTTCTTTGGCTATCCGTTCAAGAAGCTCGCCGAGGCCGTTCGCGCCGCCGTGGTCGCTGCCATCGATGCTCAGGTGGGCGTCGAGGTCGAGCGCGTTGACGTTTGCATCGACGGTCTCGTTTTCCCCAAGGAGTAACCTTTGAGCCTTAAGGTTTATCGCGGGCGCACGCTTGCCCGCAGTCAGGCGCTACAGTTGCTGTTCCAGGCCGAGGCCACGGACAGTCCGCTCGAGCGCGTCCTCGAGGGCGATTTCCTGATCTCGAAGGGTCCCCTCGACCCCTATGCGCTGGAGCTTTGCCGCGGTGCCTACGAGCATATCGATCGTATCGACTGTGCCCTGCGCGCCGTCGCCAAGAACTGGGATCTTATGCGCATGCCCGGCGCCGACCGCAATTTGCTGCGTATCGCCGTCTATGAGATGCGCTTCCTCACCGACGAGGAGGTCTCGGACGCCATCGTAATCAACGAGGCCGTCGAGCTTGCCAAGGCCTATGGCACCGACCAGTCCGCTTCGTTCGTCAACGGCGTGCTGGGCAAGATTGCTCGCAGCGAGGAGCTGCCAGGCGAGGACCTGTACCAGGAGCTGCTGGCCGAAGATCGCGCTCGCGAGGAGGCGCAGGCTGCCGAGGCTGCCGCCAAGGTTGCGGTTGCTCAAGCTGAGGCTGGCGTGCTGGCCGAGGATGCGGACGCCGCCGAGGCTGTTGTCGACTCCGTCGAGGAGTAGCCATGCCAGAGGGTTCTGTCCGTAACTTTGATGAGATCTCGGACCGTCTGGATCAGATCATCGCTACCGTTCGCTCCAAGGATACCTCCTTGGAGCGTTCGCTCGATTTGTTTGACGAAGCGATTGAGCTGGGCTCCCGCGCGGTCGATATGGTCGACAAGTTTGAGTTGACGCCGCGTGAGGCCGACAAGCTCGAGCAAGAATACGATGAGGATGCGACAAACGAATCCCAGGATAGCTAGGCCGCATCTCCGGATACGAATGGTTGATGGCATTCATGAAACGCGTGCGTCTTGATGACGAACTGATTTCACAGGGCATCTGCGCCGATCGCGCGGATGCCCTTCGCACTCTTATGGCCGGCTTGGTCTCGAGTGGCGGTGAGCGCTTGACTTCGCCGGGCCTTAAGGTGATCCCGGGGCTGCCGCTGCACGTGAAGGGGCGCATTCCCTATGTTGGCCGCGGTGGTCTTAAGCTCGAAGGCGCGCTTGATGCGTTTGGCATCAATCCGACGGGCCTTGCCTGTTTGGATGTGGGCTGCTCTACCGGCGGTTTTACCGATTGCCTGCTCAAGCGCGGAGCTGCGACCGTTGTCTCTGTGGACGTGGGTCACGCCCAGTTCGATTGGTCGTTGCGTCAGGACGATCGCGTGACGCTGCATGAGCGCACAAACATGACGCAGCTGCCTGAGCTTGGCTATACCGGCGCCATCGACCTGGCTGTGTGTGATGTCTCGTTTACCAGCATCGCGAATATTATCGATGCGGTACTGGCGTGCCTCGCGCCTACGGGTGCATTCTGCACGCTCGTAAAGCCGCAGTTTGAGGCTCCGGCGGCGCTGGTGGGCGAGGGCGGCATTGTGACCGATCCCGCCGTGCGCCGTGATACACTCGTTGCGGCAGTTGAACTCTTTGCCTCTAAGGGGCTGTTCCCGGTCGATGTGTGCGTGTCGCCCATTCATGGTGCCAAGGGAAACGTTGAGTTTTTCCTGTACGGCACGAGATTTGACTCTGGCGACCGCCCGCAAGACGAGTTGCAATCTCAGGTATCGGTTTTGAGCGAGAAAGCTGCAACGCTATGAAGGTCTTTCTGGTTCCCAATTACTACAAGCAAGAGGCGGTCGAGAGCGGCCTGATGATCGAGCTTTGGCTGACGCGCCAGGGCTATGAGGTCGCATGGGCTGCCGACCAGCGATCCAAGATTCAGAGCACGCCTGATATTGACGGCTCCGATCTGGTCATTACGCTCGGCGGCGACGGTACGTTGCTGCGCGCTGCCCGCATCCTCAACCATCGCGAGATTCCTATCCTCGGTCTTTCCTATGGTCACCTGGGCTTTTTGACGGCTGCGAGTCCCGAGGAGCGCGACATTCTGCAGGTCGTGAGCGACGCCCTGTCCGGCGAGCTGCATGTGAGCCGTCGCGCTACCATCGCCGCGGATATCGTGTCCGTGCGCGAAGACGGTACGAAGGATGTCGTGCGCACCTTCGCCCTCAACGACATGGCGCTTACCCGCGGTCCGCTGTCCGATATGGTCGAGTTCGACATCACGGTGTCGGGCCACCATATCGACCGACTGCGTGGCGACGGCGTGGTCGTGTCCACGGCGACTGGTTCTACGGGTTACGCGCTCAGTGCCGGTGGCCCCATCGTGAGCCCCGACTATACGGGCATGGTCTGCGTACCCATTGCGCCGCACACCATTCAGGCCCGTGCCTTCTTGACTTCGCCGAGTGATGTCGTCGAAATCTTTATGTCCGATGACCGTCCGAGCGTTCCGGCGATCGCTATCGATGGGCAGTTTATTACCTGTGATGGCACCGTTGAGAGCGTGGCTGTGCGCCGCGGGCCCGGTGATGTGCTGCTGCTGGATTACGGCCCCGAGAGCTTCTATAACTCGGTGAGCCGCGTATTCTACGGAGTCCGTCATGATCGATGAACTGCAGGTTTCTAACATTGCACTCATTCGCGAGGCGACGCTGGTGCCGAGTGCCGGCCTGACTGTCCTGACCGGTGAGACCGGCGCCGGCAAGACTGCGCTGCTCTCGGCGCTCAAGCTTATTTTGGGCGAGCGCGCGGATTCGTCGACGGTGCGCGAGGGCGAGGCGCTGGCGAGCGTCGAGGCGCGGCTGTTTGACGGGCCGCACGACACGGAGGGCTTTACCGTGCAGCGTAGCCTTTCTGCCGAGGGCCGCAGCCGCGTGAAGATTGACGGCCGCATCGCCAGCGTGCGCGAGCTTTCGGAGCGCGTCGGCGTGATGATGGATCTGTGCGGCCAGCACGAGCACCAGCGCTTGCTCGATCCGGCGCATCACGTTGCGATGGTCGATGCCTGGGCGGGACGCTCTGCGTTTGAGGCGCTCGAGCACTACCGTGCTTGCTTTAAAGCCTCGCGCGCGGCTGCCAAGGAGGTCCGTCGCGTCGAGGAGGCCTCACGTGCGCGGGGGAGTCGCGTCGAGGAGGCGCGCTTTGCGCTCGAGCGCATCGGCGAGGTCGACCCCAAACCGGGCGAGTATGAGGAACTCGAGGAACTGCTGCCGCGCTCCGAACATGCCGAGGTACTGGTTGCCACAGCTAACGATGCCCATGCATCGCTTGCCTCCGAAGGGGGAGCGCTCGACGCCGTGAACAGCGCCGTGGCAGAACTTTCCCGAATGGCTACCGTCGATCGCAAACTGGGCGACATTGCCGATGCGCTTTCGGATGCCTGTATCTCCCTTGAGGATTGCGCGAACGAGCTTCGTACCTATCGCGATGGCGTCGCCTTCGACCCGCGCGAGCTCGCACGCATGCGTGAGCGATATTCCGACCTCAAGGGCCTGTTGCGTCAGTGGGGTCCCACCATGGACGATGTTTTTGCCATGCGCGATCGCTCGCAAGAGCTGCTGTCCCTGGTCGATGATGGCGATGAGCAGATCAAAAAGGCGCGTGAGGCACTCGGGAGCGCCGAGCGCGAGTTGTTTGCCGCTGCCAAGGCACTTAAGCGCGCACGCAATACGGCGGCCCCGCGCTTCTGCCACGAGGTTGGCCGCCAGATGGCGCGCTTGGAGATGGGTAGTGCCGAGCTCGTCTGGGAGTCGCGCGATCTTCCCCGTGCTGAGTGGACGCCCGTTGGTCCTTCGAGCTACGAGCTGCTATACCGCAGCGGTGCCGGCTT
>CABUUK010000060.1 GCA_902494765.1 uncultured Collinsella sp. | reverse complement strand
TCCCCAAGTGCCGGCAGAAAAGGAACGTCCCTAACTGCCGGCTAGAGGGCGCCGAAGAGGATGGCGTAGGTAGTGGATTCGCCGAGCTTGAGCTCGTCGCCGGGGTTGAGCTGGGCGGAACGGCCGGGCTCGACCTGAATGCAGACGCGCGTGGCCCCGTTTACCACCACGGTTCCGTTGGTGGACGACAAGTCCTCGACGTGCCAGATATTTTGAGCATCGCACCAGATATGGGCATGGCGGGCCGAGACATCGTCGCCGACGTCGGTAATATCGCCCTCACCAGTGGCCAGCGCGCCAATCTCAACACCCTGCTCACTCGGCTGAATCCAGCGCGGGGCGCTCACGACAAAACTGTTTTGTACGCGCAGCAAGCCCAAGGGGTGCGCCGGGGCGGGTTCGCGTTCGCCCGCGGTCATCGACATGCCAAGCGAACGCGGCGTGGAGGTGCCTCCGCCACAGGTCGCGTGCGCGTAGTCGATGGCATAGTTCACCGAGGACCGCACATCCGCCGAACAACCGACGGCGACAAACAGCACCAGCACGGCCTCGGCGCGCTCGGCGGGCATGAGTTCCGCCGCCTGGGACAGGCGATCGAGCGCGTTGCGATAGAGATTCGTGTCCTGGTGGCACTCTTCGAGCGCGCGTACCATCGGTTCACCTGCAGGACCGCACACCATATTGATCACAGCCGTGGAGTCCATGGGATTGCGCTGGCGCAGGGCCAGTTGCGACATAATACGCGCAGCCGAGGTACCGTATTCGGCAAAGTAGCGCTGCTGAAGCGTGCCGACCGGCGCGCGAACGATAAAGCGGGAAACCCAAGAGCGATCGGCGGCTCGGCTCTGCGGGCTGCGGCCGTCGGCGAGCGGACGGGACGAAAGCACCAAGCCGCACAGCTCGATATGGCTCAGATGCGCCGCGCGCTTAAAGATGTCAAACATGGCCCCGCATGGGGTGAGCTCAACTTGAGATGCCATGACCTAGGCCTCCTTGGTCGTAGAAATAGAATCGGACGATACTTCGACAGGTCCGCCAAAAGTACGGGCAGCTGCGGCTCCACCGGCAAGCGGAGTCGCCATCTGGGCTTTTGTGCGTCGCGGTGCCGAAACGGGAAGTTCAAAGGCAAAGCCCATCGCAAGCAAAAACCACGTAAGCGTATAGGTTGCAACCAGAGCGGCAACAAGGCCGCCCATCACGGCGCGTTGGGAAAATACGCTACATGCAGCCACAACCAGCACCGGAACCTCGCAGGCAGAAAGCGCAAGCACACCCTGCAGGAACCCCGAGCGCCGATTGCGCGCAAGTGCCCCCGCGGCAACGCCGGCTATGCCTGGCAGCGCCAAAGCCAGTGCGGCAATAATACCCGGTAGCGACCCAGACCACACGAGCGATCCCAAAGTCGCCGTCACGCGAGCGCCCGACGCCAGCAGCGCGGCCGAAACCACGACCACAGCCCAAACCACGCTGCAAACGACCGCCGCACCGATCATCAGCGCGCGACGAACCGCGCGGCCAGACGCATCCATGGGGCACGGCGTGAGCGGCTCGCCGCGGAGCGAACGACCGACATTTTGCGCATAGTGGTCACAAAACGCCGAGAGCGCCGCCTCGACCGCCGCCGGCTCGGGACGATCTTTTTGATGGCTGGACAGACAGGCCATCACCACGTCGAACAGCTGGGCATCGACAAACGCCAGCGCATCGCGTAGCTCTTCGGAATCCGGCTCAAGCCCTAGCTGCTGGGCCTGCTCGGCCGCGGCGAGCGCCACATCGGGCTCACGACGAAGCAGCTGAGTCAAATCGCAACCGGGCGCATGGGCACCAATGGGATAGTCGGGCCGCGTGTCCATCTTGAGACGGTAGGGGCTCGCGATGTCGCGCGTCTTTTTGCGCGAACCCGAGGTGCCCGAAGTGCTCGGCGCGGCTTCGTATGGCGCGACGCCGGCAATGAGCTCGTAAACCGTGCTTGCCGCGGCATAGACGTCAATCGCCGGCGACATACGCAAAGCGCGTAGGTCGGGAATATCGTCAGTGAGCATCTCGGGCGGGGCGTAGGCAACCGTCGCGCGACGCAGCGTGGCATAACGCTCCGTAAACGACGCCTTGCCGCCGGTACCGGCCACGGCCGACGCAGGCTCAAGCGCCAGCGACGAGCCAAAGTCGATCAGGCACAGGTCAAAGGTGCCCTCGGCAAGCTGCCGGTCAAGCGGTAGACGCGCCGTGCGCACCATAATATTAGCGGGCGAGATATCGCGATGGACAAAGCCCTCGCCCACCAGGCTCATACGGCAGAGCAGATCGAACAGGTCGCGACCCAGACGCGCCGCCACAAGCGGCGACAGGCGTCCGGCATCGTCCACGGCAAGTCGCGAACGCAAGCGGGCAAGCGTCTCGCCCTCGACCCATTCCATGACAATTGCAGGCACACCGTCGACCTCGCCCCAGCCATAGAGGCGGGGAAAGCCCTTAAGGCCCGAAAGGGCGCGATGGCATTCGTATTCCTCGCGAAACGCCGCCTTGAACTTGGCGACCAGCGCCTCGTGAGCGGCATCGTCGTCAAACTCATCGCGCGTCGGCAAGATGAGCTGCTTGAGTGCCACGGCCTCGCCTTGGGCGTTGACGGCACGCGTCACGCGGCCGATACCGCCACGGCGCATGGTGGCATCGTCGGCAAACAGCATCGTAAAACGACGCAGATAGGCAGGCAGTTCGTCCTGACCGAGCGCAATGGCCGGCTCAAACCCGTCGACACGCGCCAGGCGCAGGCCGACCATGGGATCGCGACCGAGCGATTGTGGTGTGGTGGATGCAAGATCGGTCATCATAGGGCAAGCGCCGCCACGTTATTGTTGAAGTTACCGAGCGCGACGTCATCATCGCCGTAATGGCCGACCCATTGGCATAGGTTGGTGTAACAGCCCCACAGATTGGCATACTGCTGATACCACTTTGACCGGGGCGAGAATGTCTGACGACCGAACTCGGCTCGAATGACGAACATCTCCCCGACCAGGCTGTCGCACGGCCTGGGATCTCCCGTAGAGTTATAGGTCGAGACCACGTCATTGGCACGAGAAACATAGCCGTCGAGCATGTTGTACTTGGTCACAAGCCAACTGTGAATGCTCTCTTCCTCAGCAGCGGAAAGGCCACCGGAGTTTGCATCGCTGTCAGTGTTGCCGCCCGTCGAGCCGCCGTTTACAGACCCTCCGGTAGAGGAACCCGACCCAGAGCCGCCGCCCGAACTCGACGAATCCGAGCCGGAGCCAGAAGTATCCGAGCTACCGGGCTTTCCGGACTGCTGGGCGTCCTGTTCCTTTTGCTGCTCGACCTTATTCACCGTTGCCGCCACGCTATTGTTGGACAATCGATCGATGATCTTGGTGTTGGTGAGCACGATGGTTTTGCCATTGGCAAGCGTGACTTCGTTGTCCGGGGCCTCGGCGCCGTCCGCATCGTCGGTGCCAAACACAATATGCCCGACCACACTTGCCCAAGCATATCCAGTCGTGGTACCCAGATCACTTTTGACCTCATGCCCCACGCGCGGTTCGCGTGCGGCATGCGCCTGCATCATGGACGGCACGGTCATGCCATAGGCAGAAACACCAGCCATGACCAGCACCAGCGAGCACGACAGCAGCACGTACGCCCGAGGCGCCAAGCCCAGTCGGCGTCGGATGCGCACCGCGGCGCCGCGCTTTGTCTGATTGCCACCGGGCCGCATGCGTTCTCCCCCAACAAAAACACGCCGCTCGGGAGCGGCGCATTCATTCGAATCCATATTTGAGTGTATCAGCGAACCAAAAAGGTTGCGCAACGAATGGACAAATTAAGGATGCGAGCGGAAGCATCCATGCGATAAGCGGATACGAAGCATCTTTGTTGCACAACAAACTCACGGTCGCACGGGGAAATTATGACTACCCCGTGCGTCGCGAGGAAAACATACGGCAGGAGCAGGCTCGCCGCCTAAATCGCGCGACGGGCTTCGATGGCGCGGCCAAGCGTAAGCTCGTCGGCATACTCCAAGTCGCCGCCCACGGGAAGGCCGCTTGCCAGACGCGACACCTCGACGCCCAACGGCTTGATGGTACGGGCCAGATAGCTCGCCGTGGTCTCGCCCTCAATATTGGGGTTGGTGGCGATGATGACCTCGTGGATGTCCTCGTGGCCCAAGCGTGCCAGCAGCTCTCGAATGTGCAGCTGCTCGGGGCCAATCTTGTCCATGGGACTGATCACGCCGCCCAATACGTGGTAGAGGCCGTGGTAGCTGCCCGTGCGCTCGATCGCCTGGACATCGCGCGGCTCGCCCACCACGCAAATGCGAGTGGTATCGCGCATCGGGTCCTGGCAGATGGAGCACTCGTCGGCCGTGGCGTAGTTAAAGCAGCGGCTGCAAAAGTGGACCTCCTGCTTGACCTCCAGGATGGCCTCGGCCAGGCGGCGCGCCTCCTCGGCGTCGGCCTCCAACAGGTAATAGGCGATGCGCTGGGCCGACTTGGGACCAATGCCCGGCAGACGGCCCAGCTCATCGAGCAGTTTTTGCAGACTGTGGTTGGCACTCATATATATGCGTGTCTTAGAACGGCATGCCCGGGATGTTGAGGCCGCCGGTGATGGCGCCCATCTGCTTGTTGGCGAGCTCGTTAACGCCGCGGACGGCCTCGTTGACGGCAGCCATGATCATATCCTGCAGCATATCGACGTCCTCGGGATCGAGCGCATCGGGATCGATGGTGAGGTTGACGAGCTCCATCTCGCCGTTAACGGTCACCTTGACCATGCCGCCGCCGGCAGAGGCGTCGACGGTCTGGGACTTGAGGTTCTCCTGCGCGGCGGCAAGCTGCTCCTGCATCTTGCGAGCCTGCTTCATCATCTGCTGCATGTTCATACCGGCCATGATGGCTCCTTTACGTGCGGCCGCACGCCGAGCTGCAAGGGCAGCCGGAGCACGGCGGGACTTTCAAACTCAAAAATCGTACCACGGCGCGCGGCGAGAGAGCGGGGCGGACGTGTTACCTCAGTCGATATACATGTCCTCCAATACAAACCGCACTCAAAGATTATGCAAGGTCGAATTATGCAAGGTTGCATAATATCGCACACTCAATCTAGTAGAGCCGAATCCAGCATTTCATGTGCGCCACTAAATAGCTAAATGCCGGACCGCTGCTCGAGGCGGCGCACATGGCGGCAGGGTATAATTTGATTGCCATAGATAGTAATTTGGAGGTGCCCCATGAATGCCCCCAACGCGCTCCAAAACATCCGCTCAAAACACCCCGTTGCATATGTGGTTCTCTATCTCTTTGTCGGCTGGGCATTGCTGGTTGTCATCACCCATGCCATAGCTTTTGGAGCAGAACTGCTGATAGCCAGCTCGGACCAGCCCGTCGTCAAATGGGAGACGACCGATGAGTGCACCGACGGAACCCGAACCGTCTACTACAACAGCCCGTCCCTCTATCAAGAGTTCAAGGTCAAGATAAAGGACTTCAAGATTGTCGATGCCGAGCTAGGCGTTTATTTGGCAATCGGAGCAACCATTAACGCCGAGCAAGTCGAGTACACGGACAGCCATGCGACGTATCGTATCGACCTCAGCATCCTAGGCCGACCGTCACGCACCTGTCTGCTCAAATGCGACATACGCGGCACCACACTACACATGTCCGAAATACAGATGCGCCCGGACAAGGGGTCCTCTTCTTGAGCAGTATACCCGCCTGCGCAGCTACTCCACCGGCTTGAAGATGGTGGCCTGGCCAAAGACGCTGCGGATGAGGGCCTTGGCCTCGTCCTCGGTCTGCGGGATGCTCGGGGCTGCGCCCTGATGGCCGAAGGGGCTGCCAGCACCGGGATTGGATTCCCAGGGAGCGGCGGGGACGTCGTCGTTTGCAGAGGCTGCGGGTGCCACAGCAGCGGCCTTGGTCGCGGACGCCGCACCCGGCACGTCGAACGGGGGCAGATCGTCCCCGCCGGCATCGGCAGCAAAACCACCGACCATAGCATCGTCGTAGGGCACCTGCTCGGATTCCCATGGCGCAGCCTGCGCAGGCGGCTGAGCCATGGGGACGGACGCGCGCTCGGGCGCTCGGGGCGCGGGCTCGGTCGGGAGCTTGCCCGTGGCAGGAGCACCGGCAGGGTTGTCGGAGCGCAGCCAAGGGGCCTTGGCCAGGTCGGATGACTTGGGCGCAGGCGCGGCAGCGGACTTGGGCGCGGGGATCGGAGCAGCCGGTTTGGGCGCAGCGGGTTCAGGCGCCGACGGGGTCGGTGCCGCTACCGGCGCCGCTTTTGGCTGCGTCGCGCTGGCGCTCGAGGATGCAGGGGGCACCGAGGACACGGGTTGCGGGTCCGCAGATACCGCAGCCCGTGCAGATGGAGAATGCTCCTCATGTTGAGGAGCCGGCGTGCCACCCCCATCCAGGACATAGTCGACGGTACGACGACCGAAGACCGCGCAGACCGTCGGCAGGACCACCGACTGCGTATCGGCGCGACCGAGCATCTTGATGGCAAAAGTCGAACCCGCGGGGAACGAGACCGTGAGCTTGGAGCCGTCGTCGGCCGTGGCGCGGGCGTTGAGCAAAAGCCCTGCGTAGGAGGCCTGACGAGCCTTGACGCGCTCGACGACCTCGGCCCATTTGCGCTGGAGCTCGCCGGCGTCCTCAACCGCGGGGGTCTCGGCAGCACCGGCGGCGGCAACCTGGGCGGCGTTGTTGGGCTTGGACACCGACACGGTCGATGCAGCAGGCGCGGAAGCCGGAGCCGCAACGGGCTGAGGTGCAGGCGTTACAGGTCTGGGCGCCGGCGCAGGAGCCGCGGACTTGGTCGCAGGCTGGGCAGCCGGAACAGCAGCGCCGCGGTCCCAAGGCATACCGCCCTGGCGCGCGGACGTAGCAGCGGGGGCAGCGGATGCCGCCGGAGCGGCAGCACGAGCGCCCGAAATGAGCGTCGGCTGTTGGGCAGCAGCGGGTACGGATGCTGCAGGCGCGGCGGCCTGAGCAGCAGCCACGCTCGCCGGCGCGGCGCCGTTGGCAATCATGGCCTCCAGGCGTGCCACGCGCTCGGCCAATGCCTCAATCGTTAAATCGGCCTCGGGACGCGCCAGACGCGTGCAGGCAATCTCGAGCACCAGGCGCACGTCGCTCGCGCCCCTCATCTCCAGTGCGGCATCGTCGAGCACCGTCAGCACGCGGGCCAGGCGGTCGGCAGGATGCTCGCCAAAGGCAGCGGCCTCGGCAGCAAGCGCCTCGGCCTGCTCGGAGCCGCCCTCAAACAGCTCGGCACGGACACCGGCAACGCAGGCAACGTACACGTCGCGCACATGCGCCACCAGGTCGCGCGTCAGCTCCAGCAGGTCATTGCCCTCCTCGACCTGCGCACGGATCAGTCCATAGAGCTCGGCAACATCGCGATCGGCAATGGCGCGGGAAAACTCGCCCAGAATCTGGTCCGAAACCTCGCCCAAAAGCGAGCGGGCGTCGTCCGCATGCACAGAACCGTTGCCAAAGACGCTCAGCTGCTCCAGCGTGGAAAGCGCGTCGCGCATACCGCCCTTGGCATGGCGCGCCACAATGGCGAGTGCCTCGTCGTCGTAATCGAAGCCCTCCTGCTCGCACACGTAAGACAGGCGATGCTCGATATCCTCGTTGCCGATGCGGTGGAAATCGAAGCGCTGGCAGCGTGAGAGAATGGTCTCCAGAATCTTTTGCGGGTCGGTGGTGCACAGCACAAAGATCACGTGTGCCGGCGGCTCCTCAAGCGTCTTGAGCAGCGCGTTGAACGCCGCCGTCGTGAGCATGTGGACCTCGTCGATGATATAAATCTTGTACTTGCCGCGCACAGGGGCAAAGTTGACGGAGTTGATGATCTCCTCGCGCACGTTGTCCACGCCGGTACGGCTTGCGGCATCGAGCTCGTAGACATCGGGGTGGTTACCCTCGGCAATGAGCTCGCACTCCTCGCAAGTACCGTCGGGCATGCAGCCGCTTGCACCCTCGGCGCGCGCCGCCTCGGCATTGCGGCACAGCAGCGCCTTGGCCAGAATGCGCGCCATGGTGGTCTTGCCCGTGCCGCGCGGTCCGCAGAACAGGTAGGCGTGGGACAGGCGCCCCTCGGTGATGGCGTGCTCGAGCGTCGAGACGATATGCTGCTGGCCCACCACGGAGTCAAAGGTGAGCGGGCGATACTTTCGGTACAACGATTCCATGGGTGCTCCCCCGGGTATACTGAGTCTTGTTGCCGCGGCGGCCATGCGGTCGCACGGCATACTGCATTCCATAATAACCCGTACGGCGAGCCCGCCGCGATAGGAGTCCAAAGAGCATGGCAGACGCAGAGAGCAACCTCGTTCCCTCCGAAGCAGCCGACCAGGTCGAGGTCGCGCTCGAGGAGCAGGCCGCAGCCGATGACGGCATCCTGTACCTCAACGAGTACCAGTACGAAAACGACCTGGTCACCGACTTCGCCCGCCTGGTCGCCTCGCCCAGGCGTCGCGGCTCGCTGTATGTCGCCGCGGCAGTTGCCGCGCTCATCGGCATCGGCATGCTGGTGGCCGGCGGCAGCTGGATCAAGTTCGGCGTCGTGTTGATCGTGTTCGGCGCCTTTTTGGCCTGGTGGAGCAAGAACCTGCACCACACGCTCGCCCGCGACTTTATCGACGCCGTCGAGGCCGACGAGTCCATGGGTGGCCGCTATCGCCGCGTCGCCGCCAACGAGGACGGCCTGATGGTTTGGGGCAAGAGCGGCAAGTCGCAGTTCTTCCCGTTTGACAAGCTCGACCACGTACTCGACGGCGAGCGCATCTTTGTGGCCATGTTCGCCGACCAGGGCGTGACGATTCCCAAGGACACCTTCGTCCGTGGCGATGCCGAGCAGTTCGGTCCCTTCCTCAAGGCCCGCATCAACAAAAAACTCCGCATCGAGACCAAGAAGAAGAAAATGAAGGCCGAGAAGGCCGCCGCCGAGGCCAAGCAGGGCGACAAGCCCCAGGAGACCAAGGGCAAGCGGCGCAAGCAGAAGAAGAACAAGAAGAAGCGCTAAGGCCAAGCCAGGCAGGCAGCCTCGCATCCCGCTATCCTCCCCATGCACCCGAGCGTGCTACACTAGCAGCATCTATGCCACCGCGAACGGCTCGACCCCGCGCCCGCCGCTCGCAAACGAACTTTAAACGCACGAGGGTTGGCCATGCCGCTTTTCTCGCAACATACCGCCCGGTTCTCGCCGGACGTTCCTTTGGAGGGCACCAGCTCTCGCGAGCTGCTCAAGCGGTACCAGCCGCTCGAGACACTTGCGACCGGCGGTTTTGGCTCCATCGAGATCTGCCGCGACACGCACCTGCGCCGCCGCGTCGCCATTAAGCGCATCCCCCTTATTAACGGTGTCGGCATGCCCGCCAGCGACATCATGGATGTCCTGCGCGAGGCGCACACTGCCGCCATGCTTCAACATCCCAACATCGTGCAGGTCATCGACTTTACGCACGACACAGCCTATGCCTACCTAGTTATGGAATATGTCGATGGCATGTCGCTGGCCGAGTTTTTGCACCGCGTGGACGGTCACTCACTTACCTTTGACGAGGCCGCGGCCATTGCCGATGCCCTAGGCCAGGCGCTCACCTTCGCCCATAGTAATGGCGTACTCCACCTGGACATTAAGCCCGCCAACGTGCTCATCGACCACTCGGGCAATGTAAAGCTCACCGACTTTGGCATGGCGCGACTGTCGTCCGCCGGTGGCTTTGGCGGCTCGCGCGGCGGCACCATCGGCTACATGCCGCCCGAGCAGCTCGATATCGAGACCGGCACGGTCGATGAGCGCGCCGATGTCTTTGCCCTCGCCTGTGTAATCTATGAGGGCCTGTGCGGCAGCGCTCCCTTTATGGCGGCCACGCCCGCCGACTCGCTCGACCGCATCATCGGCGGCGCCACCTATCCCAGCGAGCTGATACCACACTTTCCCCCGGGAGCCGAGGCCGCGCTCATGAGCGCGCTCTCCCCCATGCCGCAGGACCGCCCCAGCAGCGTCGAGACATTTTGCGACCAGCTCCTTGCCGGTCTGGGCAGCGTGCGCGAAGGCCGTCGCAGCCTGGAGCAAATGGTTGGCGAACTTTCGGATGACGAGCAGGAGCTCGACGATATCGAGCCGTCGCACTACGAGGACGACGCCATCGAGGTCGACCCCGCACTCGGCTGGGCGGGCACGCGCTGGAGCCATGCGCGCGACTACACCATGCGCACTATCTCGGCGCTAACGTGCGGCACCTTTAGCTTTTTGCTGATGCAAACGGCCGGGGTCGCGGCGCTTCCCGGCCTGGTCATTGCGGCCATCGCGATCGGAGTGGCGGCTGGCCTGGCCCCCCAGATTGGCTCGGCCATCTCGGCTGTGGGCTTTTTGGTGCTCATGGCCAACGCCACCATGCAGGCACAGGGCATCCTGTCGATGCTGCCCGTCGCGGTGATCTTTGCCGCCGCCATGTCCGGTTGGTGGATCGCCTGGGGTCGCACCGAGACTGCCGCGAGCGCCACGCTCACCTGTGCACTCGCGCTTGGCTGTCTGACCGGCAATACCTTCCTGGCAGCTGGGGTCGCCGCCGGCGTCGCGTCATTTTGGCTCGGCCCGGCAAGCGCCGCCGCGGCAACGGGCATGGGCGCGCTTTTTGCCCGTCTGGCCACGGTCGCGCTTTCAGCCGGAGGCGTACTGGGGCTCGGTAACGTTGCCGCAGCGCTGGGAGACCCGCTCCTTTGGGCTGCCTTTGTGCTGGTCGCGGCAACTGCCGCGGCGTCATCTGCGCTGCTCAATGCCCATGCCAAGCGTGCCAATCAGGGCTCAAACCTTGCCGCAATCGCCGCCATCGCTGTCACCGGCATCGGCTGCGCAGCGGCGTCCTGTCTTGCACACCATATGGAAATTGCCAGCCTTGCAGCCGCGGTCGTCGCCAAGGCGGCGGTTGCGGGAACCCTATCCTCTATAATCGTTGGGATATGCCTATATTTGCTCGGATACCAAAGAACCTATACGGAGAGTGATCTTTCGTGAACTTCCTGAACATCTTCGAGGACCACGTGGCCGGCATCTTCGGTGCCACCCGTGCCCCGTTCTCCTTTAAGAAGCTTGCCAAGCAGGCCGCTCGCGACATGGAGGATCAGACTCTGGTGATCAACGGCGTCAACACGGCGCCGGCACTCTATACCATCCTTATCGCCGCCGACGACGATCCCATGCTCGCCCCGTTCTACCCCGAGCTTTCGCGCGAGGTCCGCGAGTTTGTGAAGGCGCAGGCCGAAAAGCGCCGCTATGTCTTTGTCGGCGAGCCCCTCGTGCGCTTTATGATCGATCCGCAGCTGCGCGCCGGCAAGTTCTCGGTCTTTGCCGAGAACGTCGATGCCCCCACGCTCGGCCGCCTGTACGAAGAAGAGCGCGCCTATCAAAACGGCCTGGGCCAGAACAACTCCGCGGCAAGCCGTGCCGCCAGCGCCCCGCGCGCCGGCCAGCAGCAGTTTGCTGCCCCGCAGCAGCAGCGCCCCGCCGCCATGCCCCAGCAGCAGCCGACGCCTCGCGCCGCCGCTCCCGACCCGCTTGCCGTGGCAGATCCCTTCGCG
>CABUUK010000059.1 GCA_902494765.1 uncultured Collinsella sp. | reverse complement strand
CCTCGTATACTATCGTGAGGAGCGGATCAAGAAGTCCCTCGGGTGGCTCAGCCCGATGGAGTACCGCAGGAAGCTTGGATACGCCTAGGCGCGGTCCAAGAAATCGTCCGCACCCCCATTCGGGAGATTATATGCCTGGCGCTGTTCTTCTTCACGTTTTTGGCGTGCGAGTATTTCTTTGATGCGCGCATGGCCGAGTTTGTGTCTCCAAACGAGGTCGTTATTTTTGAGAGCCTTGTCATCGGCGCGAGCGCGATTGGCTTCTTTGTGCGTCCCGTTCTGTACTATCGCCGTCCCCATGCCATCGACGCGACGAGCGACATCACAGGCGTTTTGCTGGTAGCGGCATTGCTGCTGTTGATTATGGCGGTTCAGGTTCAGGTGGTAATTGCCGGTGGTTTGGTGGCGTGCTGTGCGCTGGACTATTGCGGATCGACCGCCCATGCCAATCTTGCGCGGCGTTTTGCGCAGACGCCCTGCCTGGCGCGCGCCGCCGCACTTTCCTATGCCATGGGCGTTCTGGTGCAGGTTCTCAACCACATGGTGATGCCTGCGGGCATTCCCCAGAAGTCTGTTCTCATTGCCTGTGCGATTGCGCTGGTGGGGCTGCTTCACGGTGCCCGCCGCGCTAAATTGCGTGATGAGCCTGCGTCCGAGTTCGAGGTCGAGATTGCCGAGCTATCGGTCGATGCGTCGGAGCGTGGCGCCAGGTGGCACGATGACCCCGAGGCAAAGACGGCCTTTCAGGGTGCCGTGGTGCGTCTGACGGTGGCGACCGCTTGCCTCACCGGCGTGTTCGCGGCCCTCAATGCCGGCCTTACGACCTCGCATGCTGCTGGCGCTATCGATCTGGGCGACTGGCCGCGCTTGCTGCTGGTTGTGAGCGCCCTTGCCGCCGGCGTCCTGTATGACCTGCGTGGGCGTTCGTATATGAATATCATCATGACGTGCGCCGCCATGCTGTCCACGCTCTCGTTCTTTGTGCTTATCACCGATGGCAACGGTGGCAACACGCTTGCCGCCACGATTATCTTTTACCTTGGCACGGGCTTTTTCGTGGTGTTCTTCACCGCGAAGTTCGCCGCGATTTCGATGTATGCCCGCTGGGCGTATCTATGGCCGTGCATGGGCCGTGTTATCAACGACGTTTGCTCGATACTCGTGACGGCTCCGGCGGTGGCGATTATCTCGAGTCAAAACGTGCTGGCGGCAGTGAGCGTCGTGCTCGTGCTGTTTGTCGGTATCGCGATTTCGCTGTTGGGACAGTTTGGACAAGACGGTGAGGGCGAGGCGACGCACGGCGGGCTGGCGCTTGCCACCGACGATCTTGGCGTGAGCCGTGAGCCCGGCCAGGCCGACACGGTGCCCCTGGAGACGCCGGAGCTTTCGTTTGGCGATCGGCTCGATGGCTTCGTTGCCGCCTTTGGGCTCACCAAGCGCGAGCGCGATGTTCTGGAGGCACTGGTCGTTTCGGACGACAGCGTGCAAGATGTGGCGGCGGCACTCTTCCTTTCGCGCTCCACGCTCTATCGCCACATCGCTTCGATCAACAAAAAGACCGGTGCCTCCTCGCGCGTAGCCCTCATCAACTTCTTCTGGTCCTGGACACCCCAAGACTAGCTAATCCCCTAATAAGTTGCGGTGGAATAGTCCCTAAATCAAAGTCGTGGGACTTTAAACAGGAACTATTTCACCGCGACTGCTGAGGGGATAGGCTGCGGCGGCGGCAGAGGCAACGGCAGCGGCAGAGGCGTTGGCAGCTGTGGCAGTGACAACGGCAGCTGGCATGGTGTTTTCCGCTTGCTTGCTACAGCAGCTCACCGTGGCGGGCAATGTAGCGGCGCTTGGCCAGTTGGGTGAGCGCGATGTAAGCGGCAACAATGCCGACGAGCAGCGCGAAAAAGCTCGCGGGCAGCGGCATGAGGCCCAGCGCATCGGCGATGGGGCTTGCCGGCAGCCAAGTGACAAGCGCCAAGCCCAGGACGGTGAGCACGCACAGCGCGGGGGCGGCATGGTCGCGCGGGCTCGGCAGGCGCGGGGAGCGCAGCATGTGAATCACGAGCGTCTGTGACCACATAGACTCGACAAACCAGCCGCTCTGGAAGATTGCGGCGAAGGTCGCCATGCCCGCGGCGTCGCCCGCGGCGGCAAGCTCGGCCCAGCTCGCGCCCACGGTGGCGGGGCACACCACAAAGAAGAGCGCGGCGAAGGTCACGATATCAAACAACGAGCTCACGGGGCCCAGCTCGAGCATAAAGCCCTTGATGGACGCGGCGTCCCAGGCTCGCGGACGGGCAGTCCAGGCGTCGTCGACGGTGTCCCACGGCAGCGCGATGCACACGATCTCGTAGACCAGCGACAGCAGCACCAGCTGCAGGGCGCTCATGGGCAAAAACGGCAAGAACAGGCTCGCGACGGTCACGGACAGCACGTTACCAAAGTTTGAGCTCACCGTGGTCTTGAGGTACTTGAGCAGGTTGCCGTAGGTGCGGCGGCCTTCGATGATGCCGCGCTCGAGCACGCCCAGGTCCTTCTGGAGCAAGATGATGTCGGCGGATTCCTTGGCGATGTCGACGGCGGAGTCGACCGAGATGCCGCAGTCGCTCGCGCGCATGGCGGCGGCGTCGTTGATGCCGTCGCCCATAAAGCCCACGGTGTGGCCGAGCAGCTCGCGCATGACGCGCACCAGGCGCGCCTTCTGCAGCGGCGAGAGCTTGGCAAAGAGATGGGTGTTCTCGGCGCGCTCGGCAAGCTCGGCGTCGTCGAGCGCATCGATCTCGGAGCCCAGCAAGACGTTGCTCGCGTCGATGCCGATCTGCTCGCAGACGGTGGCGGCGACACGGTCATTGTCGCCGGTCAGGACCTTTACCGCCACACCCTTGGCCTCGAGGGTGGCGACGGCGCTCGCGGCACTCGCCTTGGGCGGATCGAGGAAGGCCAAAAAGCCCATCAGCACCATGTCGCACTCGTCGGCGATGCCAAACTCGCCCACACAGCGCGGATCGGTCTTCTGCGCCACGGCAATCACGCGCAGGCCCTCGGCGTTGAGTCCAGTGACCTGCTTGCGAATCTGGGCGAGCTTCTCGTCGGTGAGCGGCTGGGCGATACCGTTGACTTCGACAAAGGAGCAGATCTCGAGCATTTCCTCGGCAGCTCCCTTGGTGACCATCTGGGTTTTGCCTTGGGCGTCGGCGACAACTACGCTCAGACGACGGCGCGAGAAATCGAAGGGCACCTCGTCGACCTTGGTATAGCGGTCGCGCAGGCTCTGGCCCAGCATGGAATCGGGTGCGACAGCCGAGGGCGTCACATCGGCACGGTCGATTACGGCCAGGTCGATAAGGTTTTTGAGACCGGTCTGGAAGAAGCTGTTCAAAAACGCATGGCGCAGCACACGCGTGTCCTCGTTGCCATCGGTGTTGAGGTAGCGCTCGAGCACGATGCGGTCTTCGGTGAGGGTGCCGGTCTTGTCACAGCACAGGACGTCCATGGCACCCAGGTTTTGGATCGCCGGCAGTTCCTTGACGATAGCCTGGCGACGGGCGAGGTCCTTGGCGCCCTGCGACAGGCTCGTGGTCACGATGACGGGGAGCATCTGCGGCGTAATGCCCACGGCTACGCTCGTGGCGAACAACAGCGCATCGATGACGTTGCCCTTGGTGGCGGCGTTGATGGCAAAGACCGCCGGCGCCATAACGAGCATCAAGCGCACGAGCAGCATGGAGACGCTCGAGACGCCGCGGTCAAACGCGCTCTTCTCGCCGCGCCCGTTGAGCATCTCGGCAATGCCGCCCAGGTAAGTGTCCGAGCCGGTGGCTACGACAAGTGCCATAGCGGTGCCGTTTTGCACGGAGGTGCCGGTAAAGACGATGTTCTTGCAGGCAGAGAGCGGCAGCGCGGAGCCGTCGGCGCCCTCGGCGACGGTGATGGCAGCGGTCTTTTCGACGGCCTCGCTCTCGCCGGTGAGTGCGGACTCGATCACAAACAGGTCGCGCGCGGTGATGATGCGGGCATCGGCCGGCACCATATCGCCGGCAGAGAGGCGGATCACATCGCCGGGGACGAGCTCGTCGAAGGGGATCTCGATGCGCTCGCCGTCGCGCAGGGCACAGCAGGTGTTGGAGACCAGGTCCTTGAGGGCCTCGGCGGCATTGCCGCTGCGGGCTTCCTGGATAAACTTCATGCCGCCCGATACCAGCAGCATGATGCCGATAACGATGACCGTGGAGGGGTCGCGCTGGGGCTCGGGCACGGCGAGCACGTCGATGTAGAGCGAGACCAGCGCGAGCGCGGCGAGGATGCCGGCGAAGGGGTCGATGAACGCGTCGGCGATGCGGCGGGCGAGTGTCTTGGTCGGCGCCTCGATGGTGTTGGGGCCGGAGGCGTCCAGGCGCTCGGTTGCCTGCTCGGCACCGAGCCCGTTAGCGGTTGCGTCGAGCAGCACGAGGGTGTCCTCGGCGCTATGGGTGGCGGCGAATATGGTGTTCTTGGACAGGCCGGTGTGAGCGGCAGGGCGCGCCGTGCGGCGGCGCTTGGAGATAGCTTCGAGTACCGTGGCGGTTTTGAGCATCAGCATAGGGTCCTCCTTGTTGAAGGGAGTTAGCGTACGTGTCGTATTTGCTTCAAAAACCTAGATGTCGCTCACGTCAAGCTCGCGAACCACCACAAAGGGGACAGGCACCTTTGTGGTGGTTTTGACGATTGGTTAGTGGCGCTTATGCGAATACGGAATCCTCGCGGCGTGCCGAGGGCGACATGCAGGTTTTTCGACTATGACTGCCTTCCATGGCACACCTCCTTAAGGCCGGGCGCAGCGCGCTTTGGGTATCTCGTATCCCTTTTAATCCGCCCGTATTCTTGACGAGGGGGTTTATCGTGTCAACCCCATTGTTCGGAAAACCATTGCCCCTGACAAAGCCTTTACAGAATGCTGTGGCCTCAAAGCGCACCCGCATCGACGCCCTGCCTGCGCTAAACTGGAAGGCACGTACGTGATTACGAGAGGAGCCCGCATGGAGGCTTACAAGCAAGAGTTCATCAAGTTTATGGTTGAGTCCGACGTTCTTAAGTTCGGCAGCTTTACGCTCAAGAGCGGCCGTCAGTCCCCGTTCTTTATGAACGCCGGCGCTTACGTGACGGGCTATCAGCTCAAGAAGCTGGGCGAGTATTACGCCCAGGCCATCCACGATAACTTTGGCGACGACTTTGACGTGCTGTTTGGACCGGCCTACAAGGGTATTCCGCTGGCCGTCGTGACCGCAATTGCCTACCACGAGCTGTACGGCAAGGAGGTCAAGTACTGCTGCGACCGTAAAGAGGCAAAGGACCACGGTGCCGACAAGGGCAACCTGCTGGGCTATGAGCCCCAGGACGGCGACCGTGTGATCATGGTCGAGGACGTTACCACCAGCGGCAAGTCCATCGACGAGACCTATCCCAAGGTCAAGGCGGCTGCTGATGTCGAGATCAAGGGCCTCATCGTGTCTCTCAATCGCATGGAGGTCGGCAAGGGCGGCGTGACCACCGCGCAGAAGGAAATCGAGGCCAAGTACGGTTTCCCTGTCGCGAGCATTGTCTCCATGGCCGAAGTCGTCGAGACCCTCTACAACCACGAGGTCAACGGTAAGGTCGTCATTGACGACGAGCTCAAGACTGCCATCGATGCCTACTACGAGCAGTACGGAGCTCAGGAGTAGTTACGGCGTTTTACCAAACGCCGTAACCGGTCGACGCTGCGCGCCGCCCAGAGCGACAATTTGTCATTCAAAAGGCGAGGCATGACCAGAAGGTCAATGCCTCGCCTTTTTCATGCCAACTTGTTCGCTCTGGACGTCGCTCGCTGTCCGTCCTCTACTTGCGGCGTTGTTTTGCTCCGAATTGGTGGGCATTGGGGACGTTCTTAGAGTAGTCATTGGGGACGTTCTTAAATGACTAGTCAGAAATGAGCGTGGATAATCTCCCGGTTTTGGCCTGTGTGCGGGCTCAAAGTGGGAGATTATCCGCGCTCGCTTTAATTTGCCTGGGCTGCGATGCCTATCTAATCGGCTCGGCGTCTTCCCTGAGAATCGAAAGATACTCTTCATACCCGTACTGCCGGTATCTCTGTCTTGACTCGTCGAGAGGACGGAGGATGCCCAATTCTTCAAATGATTTGACGAGCGAGCTCGCGGTACTCCTGCCGATATCGAGTTGGGCAGCGATGAATGCGGTGTCGACGATGGGGTGCTCTTCAAGAATGCCCAACAGCCTTTGCCCGTTTGCAGCAGTCCTTCCGAGATTTTCGGTAATGGTTGCTGTGGAACGGTTATGGAGGTCAACAAGGTTTTTTAAAGACCCTACCGAGTCCTTCGCACTCTCGAGAAGACTGTTGCAGAAAAACTCTATCCATTCCTCGTAAGTGCCTCTCTCCCTTACGGATGTGAGTTGCCGGTAGTACTCGCTTCGATTTTTCTTGAACTGGAACGATGGATAGAACAAGCAAGAATGAAGAACGCCATCATTGATGAGCATAAGTGTAATGAGAAGCCTGCCCAGGCGACCGTTTCCGTCTAGGAATGGATGGGCAGTTTCAAATTGGTAATGGACGAGCGCCGCCCGCACAATCGGATCCATTTCGACTTGAGGCTCATTAATAAAGCGTTCGAGGTCCTGGAGCGTGTTACTCAAATCTTCAATGTTTGGAGGGACAAACGATGCGGTTGCAATGGTGCAGCCTGAGGGGCCAATCCAGTTTTGTGAGGAGCGCAGCTCGCCTGGATTCTTCTCCGTTCCGCGCACTCCGTCCAGCAGGACCGCATGAACTTGCCTAAGAAGTCTCGTGCACAAGGGCATCTTTTTGAGCAGTTCTACGCCGCGGTCGACAGCACGGACGTAATTCACGACGTCTGCGACATCTTTATGATGGAGTTGTGTTTGCGATGGACTAAGTAGGTCGTCAAACGTGCACTGGGTTCCCTCAATTTGCGAAGAAAGGAGTGCTTCTTTGCGCACGTACATTGTCAGATACATGTCGGCGTTGGGAACAAAGTAGAGCATGCCTTCAAGCTCTCCAAGCTTTCGTGAGCATGCGGAAAGCGTGCGATAGGTTTCCTCGGTGAGGTTTAGCTGCCTCAATGATTGCAAGGGCGTTGGAAAAAACGAATAGTAAGCCAATTTCCCCGATAGATTATTGCGGAGCGTTCCCTGGCCGTTCTCCTCGATTTGCATCGCGCCCTCCATATCTTTAGTGCCGGAAACTCGTTATTAGGCTAATCATATCAATTCTAATAACGAGTTTATGGCGAAAATAGTTATTAGAGTCGATTTGAATAATCTAATGACGAGAAGTCGTTATTACTTGACCAAGGAGCTCGGCTTGGTACAGGGGGCGGGTTATCCAAAATGAGAGCGGATAATCTCCCGTTTTTGGCTCGGTGACGGCCTCAAAGTGGGAGATTATCCACGTTCGCTAGTTAAGCGTCCAAAAATCCACGCTCGCCAAACCTACCAAAAAGGGACAGGTTTATTTTGGCACGCTTCGGTCGGTGTCAGGAAGTGTCAGGGACGGGGCGGCGACAGGACTCGAGAGCGAAAAGAAGTATCGGGTTTGGTGCGCCCGCTTCTGCCCGTCCCGTGCGCAGACGATACTCGGCTTATCGACTCGCAATGCAAAGGAGACGCTCCATTCCACGAGCGCTACCGGGAAGGGCTCGCGATTCGAGTCCCCACCTTAGCATTTGAACCATTTGGCACTATAATTACCGTAGGCATGCGCACAACGTTGCGCTTAATCAAGAGGAGAAAACGTATGGGTCTGTTTGACATGTTCAAGAAGAAGGCTGAGCCCGCGGCTGCCGCTGCTCCGGCCTCCATCTCTGCTTCTGCTGGCGCCGACGTGCTGTGCTCGCCCGTCAAGGGCAAGGTCATCAAGATGGCCGACGTGCCCGATCCCGTCTTTGGTGGCGAGGTTCTGGGCAAGGGCTGTGCCGTGTGGCCCGAGGACGATCTGCTCTACGCTCCCTGCGACGGTAAGGTGACCGTCACCATGGGTCACGCCGTGGGCTTGCAGTCCGATAGCGGCATCGAGGTTCTGGTGCACGTTGGCGTCGATACCGTCAACATGAACGGTGACGGCTTCGAGGGCTTCGTCAAGGCTGACGACGTCGTGAAGGCCGGCCAGCCCATCCTCAAGATCGACCGCGCCAAGATCGCTGCCGCCGGTTACAAGGACTGCGTCGTCGTGGCCGTGTCCAACACCGCCGAGTTCGCCGATGTCGAACTCGCCGTTGAGGCAGAGTCCGCTGTCGCCGCCGGTGACGCCATCGTTAAGGTCGTCCGCAAGTAAACTGCGGCATCCAAAGGATGTGCAAGGGTGGTCGGGTTTTCCGGCCACCTTTTTTATTGCACCGTGGGGAAGCGTTTTATTGCACGTTGGGCGGGCTTGCAAACCGTTCGGACGCTAAAACGAACCGACCGCGCCTTCGCGTTGCCGAGGGTGTTCATAAGCGGATAGTATGGGCTTACTTATTACAACGTGCGCCGCGTCTGGGAAGCGCAGTGCCGCTCATTGGGAGGAACAACATGAAAAAGAAGCTGCTGCTTGCGCCCCTCATGGCCGTCTTGGTTGCATGCGTGGTCGTGCTTCCCGGCTGTGGAGGTCCTTCGGTTGAGGAGCTCATCACCGAGGATCTTACGACGCAGTTTGACGAGGTCAAGAACGGTGGCGACGACTTCCTTTCTGGTCTGGAGGAAGCTTCGGGCGACGAGTTCGAGCAGCTGGGTATCGATCCCAAGGAGTATGCCAAGACCTATCTCGAGGGCTTTGACTACAAGATCGGCGACGTGACGGTCGACGAGGACAAGGGTGTCGCGACCGCCGAGGTCTCTATCACCTGCAAGTCTATGAACAAGATCGTCGAGGACTTCTCCACCCAGTATCAGGAGAAGGTCGCCGCGCTTGACACGGTTCCTTCCGATGACGAGCTGTACAAGATGGCCGGTCAGGTTATGGTCGATGTGACCAAGGCCACCGAGCCCAGGAAGACCACGGTTATCTTCAAGTACACCTGCAACGACGACGGCGAGTGGTCTGCCGACGACTCCGTCAACTCCGAGATGATGGATGCAATGCTGAGCTAGTTCGTTGCGCGGTAGTTCGTTACGGCGTTTTACCAAACGCCGTAACTGCTCGACGCTGCAAGCCCGCCAGAGCGGCAATCTGCCTTTCAACTTCGGCGGCATGACCAAAAGGTCAATGCCGCCTCGTTTCAAGGCACCTTGCTCGCTCTGGCGGGCTTTCGCTGTCGTTGCCAAAACAACGTCGTTCCCTTGGTTGGCTTAAAGTGGCACTTTTACCTGCGACGTTGCCATCGCTGAAGTAGTCATTGGGAAGGCGGCAGCTGGGGACGTTCCTTTTCTGCCGGTAGTTGGGGACACTCCTTGTGCCAGCGTTGCATCGAGTGCTTGGGAAGATGCGACCCGGTTTTTGGCCGAATAGTGGGTCGCATTTTCCGGATGGGGTGGGTTGCGGAAAGTGCGACCCGGAATATTGCTCTGAAACGGGATGCGGTTTCCCTGATGCGCCTCAAACGGAAAGCATATCCCATTCCGGAGCTCCAAAACGGGATGCGCTTTCCGCGCGGAAGAATTGTCGCAGCTGCGTTAAGCAGTGTCGCTCGTTACTCGCCCAGAATCAGCGCCGCTAGCTCGTCCTGGGTGTCCACCACGTAGTCGGCGCCGGCGGACTCCAGCTCTGCGCGGCCGCGGAAGCCCCAGCTGACGCCTGCACTCTTAAGGCCGGCGTTGTGACCGGTCAGGATATCGACATTGGAATCGCCCACATAGAGCGTGGTCGACGGATCGGCGCCCAGCTCCTCCATCACATGCAGCGTAACAGGCGCCTCGGGCTTGGGCGGAAACGCATCGACGCGGCCCTGCACCAGCGCAAAGCGCTCGGAACCAAAATACTTCTCGATAAGCGGAGCCGCCGAGACGTGGTCCTTGTTGGTGAGCACGGCAAGCTGAACGCCCGCGGCGCGTAGGCGGTCGAGCGTCTCGATCGTGCCGGCATAGGGGGCGGTGTGGTCTTCCTTGTGCTCGCCGTAGTAAGCCCTAAACTCGGCAAGCGCCTGCTCAAACATGCGGCCGTCGCCCGCATACTCGGCGGGCATAAAGCGCTCAACCAGCTTGAGCATGCCGTTTCCCACCTTGTAGCGGCACTCGTCTACGGCAAACGTGGGCCAGCCGTGCATCTCGCAGGTATGGTTGCCGGCGGCCGCCAGGTCCTCGAGTGTGTTGAGGATGGTGCCGTCCAGGTCAAAGATCACATGGGAAAAAGCTGCTGCCATAAAAACTCCCGTCATTGGGTTTAAAACGCACCCCATAATACTGGGCTTCCGCGTTGGGCGTGCTTGGAATCTGAACATCTCCAGGGGTATCAGGCCGCATCGCGCCGACCGTGTGGTTTCGCCCTAGCAAATCCTCGGCAGCTGTTCTCCCACGAGCATGTCGAGGATGCGGGTCGAGCCCCAGCCGGTGCGCACGCGCACGGCGGGGCGGGCGCCCTCGGCAAGTGGCAGCACGCGACCGATGATGGCGGCGTTCTCGCCGTAGTGGGCGGCGCGCATGGCGCTCAGTGCGGCATCGGCTTGCTCGGCCGGTACGACGGCGACCATCTTGCCCTCGTTTGCCACCTGCAACACATCGTAGCCGAGCATCTCGCAGGCGGCCTGCACGTCGGGACGCACGGGCACGGCATCCTCGTCGACCTCCATGGCGACATTGCTGGCCTGGGCAAACTCGTTGAGTGTGGACGCTAGGCCACCGCGCGTGGGGTCGCGAAAGCAACGCGTGCCGGGCGCTGCGGCCAGAACGTCGGCAATCAGGTGGTTGAGCGGCGCGGCATCGCTTTCGATCGTGCTCGAAAACGCCAGGCCCTCGCGTTGGCTCATGATGGCGATGCCGTGGTCGCCCAGCGTACCCGAGACCAGGATGACATCGCCGGGGCGGCAGTTGGCGCCGCTGAGCGCCACGCCCGTGGGAACCTCGCCCACGCCGGCGGTATTGATATAGACGCCGTCGGCCCCGCCGCGCTCGACCACCTTGGTGTCGCCCGTGATTATGGACACGCCCGCCTCATGCGCCGTTTCGGCCATCGTCTGCACAATCTGGCGGAGCCTATCCATGGGATAGCCCTCTTCGAGGATAAAGCCGCACGATAGGTAGCGCACGTTGGCGCCCGAGGTCGCGACGTCGTTGACGGTTCCGCACACGGCGAGACGGCCGATGTTGCCACCGGGGAAGAACTGCGGCGAGACTACAAAGCTGTCGGTCGGCATGGCGATGCGCCCGCTCGCGGGCAGCGCGGCGACGCCGGCGTCGTTGCCTTCGAGCAGCTCGGGCGACCCAAAGGCATCCAAAAAGACCTCATCGATGATGCGCTTCATCATCTGTCCGCCGGAGCCGTGGCCCAGCAGGACGGTGCTATCGGTAACGCTATGGGACATATCGAAAACTCCAATCGTGGGTGGAATTATATGGGTGAGGCGCAGCGTCGACTGGTCCGCCGTTCGTTAGAACGGCGGAACCTATTAGCCTCGGTAGCGGAAATATGCTGCGCAGCTGCCCTCGGAGCTCACCATGCAGGGGCCGACGGGATGCTCGGGCGTACAAGCGTGGCCGAACAAGGGGCAGTCGCTCGGCGTAATG
>CABUUK010000058.1 GCA_902494765.1 uncultured Collinsella sp. | reverse complement strand
GTCAGCGGCCAGAGCATGGGGGGCACGCCCGGTCCCGTTCCGAACCCGGAAGCTAAGCCCCATCGCGCCGAGAGTACTGCGGGGTCAGCCCGTGGGAGGCCAGGGCGCCGCTGACCGGTTGACGGCACCGAGCCGTACGCTTGAACTTAGAAGGGGGAGGCCTCGCGGCCTCCCCCTTTTTTTGCGTTATATACATGTTGTGCTTTGGGACCTACCTCCCCCGTATGAGCTCTTACTCTTTGGCTGTATTTTGAGTCCTTCTAGTGTATTTGAGCGATAATTACTCGCATTGGCGTTAGGGAGGGCTTGATGTTTACCGTATTTGTCTTGGGCAATATTGCTTCGGGTAAGTCGACGGCCTGCCGCTATTTCGAATCTCGTGGCGCTATGCTTATCGATCTGGATGAGCTTGCAAAATCTCTGTATTTGCCGGGCTCTGATATCGTCAATACTCTCGCGGATGAATTCGGTTGGGACATTTTGGATGAGGAAGGCGGCATTCGCCGCAGCATCCTCGCTTCTCGAGCTTTCGCTTCTCCTGATTCGGTCGCACGGCTCAATGGCATCGTGCATCCCGTTCTGATTGAACAGCTTTCGCTTAGGATTCTCGATCCGGTTTGTTGTACGGTTTCATCTCCCCGTTATCCCTTTGCTGTGGTCGAGGTTTCTGCTCCGACTGGTTTTGAGGATGCATTTGGCTTGGCTGATGAAATTCTGGTCATCAGCGCCCCTTTGTCAGTTCGTCGCGAGCGCGCTATTCAACGTGGCATGGAGCCATCCGATTTCGATGCTCGTTCTGCTTGCCAGCCCGATGAGTCTGCGCTGTGCAATCTCGCTACAACGGTGATTGATAATGCCGCAGGCGATAATTCGCTCTTTGAGCAGCTTGACTCATGGCTTGCATGCCACGGGTTTATAGATACTCCGGATAAGGAGGAGGCCGATGCCTAAGGCACGTTTCTTTACGTGGTATCGCGTGACGCCACTTGCCGTTGTGTTCGTCTTCGGCCTTATTTCGCTCGTCTACTCGTGTGCCCCTGCCGCTTTCTTTAAGCCGCTGTATCCGATTGACTACGAGGCGTATGTAAAGCAATCCAGTATTTCGCATAATCTGGATCCGTATCTGGTGTGCGCTGTCATTAAGTCGGAATCGAATTGGGATCCCGAGGCCGAGTCGAATCAGGGTGCTCAGGGATTGATGCAGCTGATGCCCGAGACTGCCCAGGATATGATTGCCAAGGGCCTTGTCGATGGTGGGGAGTATTCGGCCGACAACCTTAACGATCCAGCTACGAATATCGAGTTTGGCTGCGCATACCTCTCGTATCTTCTCGCCTATTTCAACGGGTCGACGGATAGTGCCATCGCCGCCTATAACGCCGGTATGGGCAATGTCGACGGATGGGCGCAGCAGAACACGTCACTCCATAATGCGATTACCTTCCCTGAAACTCAGGCTTATCTGATTCGCGTCAATAATGCCTGGGTTCGATATAAGACTCTCTATCCCGATCGGTTCGTATAGGACTAAGCCCACCGCCTGCGTATACTGCAGATGTATGAGTTAGGAGTATCCATGGCGGAATTTGAAGTAGAACGCGTTGGTGGTGAACTTAAGCGCTTTGGCGTTGAGGGCGCTGAGGTGCCGTTTGAAGTCGTTTCCCCCTATGAGCCTGCCGGTTCCCAGCCCAAGGCCATTGAGTCACTTGTGCGGGGCGTGAGGGACGGAGACCGCTATCAGGTTTTGCTGGGTGTGACTGGTTCGGGTAAGACTTTTACGATGGCCAAAACCATTGAGGCCTTGGGTAAGCCGACCCTTGTCATGGCTCCGAATAAAACGCTCGCCGCTCAGCTTGCGAGCGAGCTCAAAGAGTTCTTTCCCAATAACGCTGTGGTCTACTTCGTCTCGTACTACGACTACTATCAGCCCGAGGCGTATGTGCCGCAAAGCGATACATATATCGAGAAAGACTCCTCGATTAACGAAGAGGTCGAGATGCTGCGCCATCAGGCGACCGCGTCACTGCTCTCTCGACGTGATGTGATCGTTGTCGCATCGGTCTCGTGTATCTATGGCATTGGCTCTCCTGAGGACTATGCGGGTCTGGCTCCAAACGTCGACAAGAAGGTGCCGCTCGAGCGCGATGACTTTATCCATGCGCTTATCGACATTCAATATGATCGCAATGACTATGACCTGGCACGCGGCACGTTCCGCGTGCGCGGCGATGTTGTCGACGTGTATCCGCCTTATGCCGAGCATCCGTTGCGGTTTGAGTTCTTTGGCGACGAGGTCGAGCTGATTGCCGAGATCGATGAGGTCACCGGTGAGATGCTTCGTGAGTACGAGGCCATCCCCGTATGGCCGGCATCGCACTACGTGACCGAGAAGCCGAAGGTCAAGGCGGCTCTGAAATCGATCAGCGAAGAGTGCGAGAAGCGCGTGGCGGAGCTCAAGGCGACCGACAAGTTGCTCGAGGCGCAGCGTCTGCAGCAGCGCACCGATTATGATCTTGAGATGCTCGAGACGATGGGCTTTTGCAACGGCATCGAGAACTACTCGCGTCATCTGGACGGTCGCAAGCCGGGTGAGCCGCCGTTTACCCTAATCGATTACTTTCCCAAGGATATGCTCTGCATCATCGATGAGAGCCATGTGACGGTGCCGCAGATTCGCGGCATGCACGAAGGTGACCGCTCGCGTAAGGTGACGCTGGTGGAACACGGTTTTCGCCTGCCCTCGGCGCTCGATAACCGCCCGCTTCGTTTCGATGAGTTTGAGGCAAGGATACCCCAGTTTATCTATGTTTCGGCCACGCCGGGCGATTACGAGCTGCGGGTGAGCCAGAACGACGTTGAGCAGATTATTCGTCCGACCGGTCTGCTCGATCCCAAGATCGATGTGCGTCCGGTTCGCGGTCAGATTGACGATCTTGAGGACGAGATTCGCGAGCGCGTTGCCCGCAAGGAGCGCGTGCTGGTGACCACGTTGACCAAGCGCATGGCCGAGGACCTGACCGACCATCTGCTTGATGCGGGCATTAAGGTCAATTACATGCATTCTGATACGGCGACAATGGACCGTGTCGAGATCCTGCGAACGCTGCGCGAGGGCAAGATTGATGTTCTCGTTGGCATCAACCTGCTTCGCGAGGGCTTGGATCTTCCCGAGGTCTCACTGGTGGCAATTCTCGATGCCGATAAGGAAGGCTTCTTGCGCAACCGCCGTTCGCTGATTCAGACGATTGGCCGCGCGGCCCGTAACGCCGATGGCGAAGTCATCATGTATGCGGACGTTGTGACCGATTCGATGAAAGAGGCCATCGAGGAGACGCAGCGCCGTCGCGAGATTCAGATGGCATATAACGAAGAGCATGGCATTGTGCCCAAGACGGTGCGCAAAGCCATCAACGACATCTCAAGTTTTATTGCCGAAGCCGAAAAAACCGTGGGTTCCAAGGGGCGCTCGAAGGGCGACTCCCTTGGCCATGGCGCATTCTATACGCCCGATGAGTCGGGCGAGGGCGGCGTGCCGGAAACGGTGGCACCCGAGCAGACACTTGCGGAGCAGTTGGAAGAACTGCCGCATGACGAGCTTGTGCGGATCGTCGAAACCATGGAAGAGGATATGCGCAACGCTTCTGCCGCCATGGACTTTGAGGAGGCGGCGCGCCTGCGCGATGCCGTCGTTCAGATTCGGGCGATGCTCGAGGGCGCGTCTGAGGACGAGACGATCGAGCGCTTACGTTCGCAGGCCCGCAAGGGTTCCACGTTCGCATCGGGCAGAAAACGCCAGGGTGCACGGTTTAAGAAATAGCGAACAGGCCCCGAGTTCCCTGTGGAGCTCGGGGCCTGTGTCTTTTGCGCGCTGGAATTCGTGCGTTAGAGGTCCGCGATCAGGGCTTCGGCACAACGGATGCCGTCGGTGGCCGCGCTCATGATGCCGCCAGCATATCCAGCTCCCTCACCACAAGGGTAGAGGCCCGGGGTCGACACGGCATGGCACGTTCGGTCTCGGGTGACAGTGACCGGTGAGCTCGAACGAGTCTCCACGCCGGTAAGAACGGCATCGGGACGGTCGTAGCCTCGTAGCTTTTTTCCGAGTAGGGGAAGTCCCAGGCGGAGCGACTCGACGATATGCTGCGGCAGGGCTTCGTCAATTGCCGTCCAGGTCACACCGAGCGGATAGGTGGGCTTTACCTTTCCGGGCGCCTTGCTGGCGCGTCCTGCGAGGAAATCTCCGACGAGTTGTGCCGGTGCGTTCCAGTTGGAACCGCCCAGGCGATAGGCGGCCGCCTCGCAGGCACGCTGGAGCTCGATGCCGGCGAGCGGGTCATCGTTGGGAAGGTCCTCAGGCGTGACGTTAACGAGCAGGGCGGCATTTGCGTTGCGTCCGTCGCGGGCATTGAGACTGGCCCCGTTGACGCACAGATGGCACGGTTCTGAAGAGGCGGCAACAACCTGTCCGCCGGGGCACATGCAAAACGAGAACACGCTGCGGCCGTTGGGAAGATGGGCAACAAGTTTGTAGGGGGCCGCCCCGAGCGCTGGATGTCCCGCCGAGGCTCCATATTGGGCTCTGTCGATGTCGCGTTGCGGATGCTCGATGCGAACGCCCATGGCAAAGGTCTTTTGTGCGAGGGCCACGTTGTGGTCCTTAAGGAGCTCAAAAATATCGCGAGCAGAATGCCCGCAGGCGAGGATGAGGTGCTTTGTCTCGATTGGCTCGTAAGCGGCGTCTTGGGACGATTGGACATCAATACCGGTGATGGCGCCAGACGCGTCGATGCGAATGTCGACGAGCTTCGTTCGATAACGGACGACACCTCCGAGCTGCTCGATGCGCTGGGATATAGCGGTGACAACCTTGGGAAGGATGTCGGAGCCAATGTGCGGCTTGGCATCCCACAGAATATCGCGGGGCGCACCCGCCTCGACGAAGGTTTCGAGGATAAGGCGATGGGCGGGTTTTTTTGTTCCCGTATTGAGCTTGCCGTCCGAGAAGGTCCCCGCGCCGCCCAGACCAAACTGAATATTGCTCTCGGGGTCGAGGATGCGCTCCTTTAGAAAGAGGTCGATCGCCTGCGAGCGGCGAAATGCCGGGTCGCCGCGCTCGATAAGCAAGGGCTTAAGACCTGCTTTGGCGAGCGTGAGCGCAGCGAAAAGGCCGGCGCATCCGGCGCCGACAACGACAGGGCGTTCTTGAGGTGCGTCGGAGACGGGGGAGGGGAATGAAGGCTCATCGTCTTCTATCGCGCGTACGCGCGAGCGGTCACGCTCGGCAACGCTGTCGACCGCTTCTCGCTCGAGGTGGGGACTAGTCAGCTCAACACGAAAGCTCAGGATAAAATGGACGTCTCGTTTTTTGCGAGCGTCGATTGACTTGCGGTGGAGTTCGATGGACTTGATCTCGGAGTCCTTGCAACGTAGGATGCGCTTGGCGACTCGCTTGCCAACAATGAGGCAGGTATTTTCATCGCCGGCTTCATCGAGCGACGCGTTGACTTGGGTGATTTCGATCATCGAGGTCTCCTTAGAGGCAAGAAAGAGGCCGTCCGGTATCCCAGACGGCCCGAATGCGTTTTTGATTATAGACTGCGCGGCTACAGGCTGCTTGCAGCGCGAATGCCCGAGAGCCAGGCCCACGCAAGGTTAAAGCCTCCGCAATCGGCGTCGATGTCGAGCGCTTCGCCGCAGACGTAAAGCGGGGCGTCGACAGCGCTGCTCGCGCGTAGACTGGGTGTTGAGATGCTCTCGACAGATACGCCACCACGCGTGACCTGCGCCGAGCGCTCCTCGGCTGTTCCCTCGACGAGCAACTTAAAGTGCTTGAGGATCGAGACCAGGTGGATGACATCGTTGGAGCCTGGATGGCACTGCTCGAACGCCGTGCAGACGACGCGGGAGAGTTGCGGGGCGAGCATGCCGTCGAGCCAACGGGGATCGCGGGGCGAAAAGCCGCCGAGCAGCTCAACGCGCCGGTTGAGCATATCGAGCAGCTCGTCTTTGGAGAGGTCGGGGAAAACGTCGAGCAGGATCGTATCGCCGTGCTGGATACGACGGGAGAGGTTGAAGACAGCGACGCCCGAGATACCGAAGGTTCGAAACAGGACTTCACCGTCTTCGTGCCAGAGCTCATTATGATTGCGGGCGAGCGTCAAGCGGGCGCGGACGCGCAGGCCATCCAACGTCTTGATTGCCGCCCGATCGCCGACGACCGTTGCCGATACGGGGCAGAGGATGGGGCGCAGCGAAGTGAGGGGGAGGCGAAACGTATCGGCGATACCAGTGGGGTTGCCACCCGTGGCGATAATTACGGCATGTGCCTGCAGGGCCTCGTTCTTGCGAGGGGCATCGGCGAGCGCTTTTCGAAGCGAGCGGAGCTCCGATTTTCGGTCGTCGTGCTTTTTTGCCTTGAGCACCCGCGCTGGACGGTCTATTTGGAGTGTCCAGCCTTCGGAAGCTTTGTGCGCCGTGGCAATATTGGCTCCGCAGATTAAGGTGATACCTAGGCGGTCGCAAACGTTGAGAAGCGCGTCGCGCACCGATTCGGCGCGAAGGGAGCGCGGGTACAGTCGGCCTTCCTCGGAGGTTGTCATGATGCCCAGCGAGGAGAAGAAACCCATAAGCTCTTGTTCGGGTTGGGGGCCCATGACAGATTCGACGAATGCGGGGTGGTTATACCGCTGAGGATCAATCGATTCGTTGGAGAGGTTGCAGCGGCCGTTACCGGTCGCAAGGAGCTTAAGGCCGCAGGCGACATCGCGCTCAACGATGCAGACGCTTTTGCCAGCACGTGCGGCCGTAATGGCGGCGGCGAGGCCTGAAGCCCCGCCGCCGATTACCAGGACGTCATAGAAGGCGCTCGTGTTCACTTAGGCCTCGTCGGTCTCGTGCGGGGTAATAGCCTCGACGGCAGAGACTGCCTTGGGCAACATGCCATCGGGCAGCGCGGTCTCAACCTCGCCCTTATCGCAGGCCTCGGCGAGTGCCGGATTAATGGGAAGCGTGCCCAAGATGTCGAGGTTATAGCGCTCTGCGACCTCGGGGAGCTTGCTCTTGCCAAAGACCTCGATCTTCTTGCCGCAGTCGGGGCACTCAATATAGCTCATGTTCTCGACGATGCCCAGAATGGGGACGTTCATCTTCTCGGCCATGTTGACCGCCTTGGCGACAATCATCGAGACCAGATCCTGCGGGCTCGTGACGATGACGATGCCGTCGACGGGCAGTGACTGGAAGACGGTGAGCGCGACGTCGCCTGTTCCCGGAGGCATGTCGACCAGCAGGTAGTCGATGGGGCCCCACGAGGTCTCGCTCCAGAACTGCCTGATGGCGCCTGCGATGACCGGACCGCGCCAAAGGACGGGGTCGGTCTCGTTTTGGAGCAGAAGGTTGGAGCTCATGACCTTGACGCCGTGCTCGGAGATTTCGGGCAGCATAAGGTTGCCAAGGGCATGGACGTGGCGTCCGCTCATACCGAACATCTTGGGGATAGAGGGACCGGTGATGTCGGCATCGAGGACGCCGACCTTGTGGCCGTGGCGGGCAAGCTCGGTGGCGATGGCACCGGTGACAAACGACTTGCCGACACCGCCCTTGCCGGAAAGCACGGCGATGACGCGTTTGACCTCGGACAGCGTATTCTCCTCAAATTGCGACGGCGACGTTTGTCCGCCGGCGGCCTGTGCGTGCTCGCAACCCATGTATGACTCCTTTGTATATGTTGGGGCCGGGGCCCCGTGATGTGACACGAGCGTCATTGTACCCTCGTTTGCGAGCGGGAGTCATTTACGATGCATTTGGGCCGAGCGTGCTTGCAATACGATGGGTCCAAGCGAATGGGCGGGCTTACTGAACTTTGCTGGCGAACTCGAGGTATTGCATGCGCTGCAGCTTGTCGATCGTCGAGGCGTATGGGCTGTCTTCAGATTCCAAGTCGTAGCGCAGCCCGTCGGCACCAAGGTAGCCGGCGACATTGATGGTGGGCACATCTGACCTTGTTGCAAGCAGAGCCTTTTGATAGTCGGTGAGCGGGGCGCCGATCTTATTAAGGGTAATGGCTGCAACCTCGTTTGCCCCGACGGTGTCGTAGACGTTGAGCTCGGTATTGCCGGCGATTTCATAGTTAGCCCAGACAAAATATGTCGACTGATAGATACGGAAAGCGTGGCTTGCCGTATCTTCCTGAGGGTACAGCTCGTCGTTGAGAGTCGTTGCGGCGCTCGGCTGATGGTCGCCAAAAAAGACAAGGACAACCGGTCTGCCGATATTGCGGAGCTCGTTGATAAAGTACTCGAGGTCCCGGTCGGATGCGTTGATGCAGGTAAGATAGGTGTTGAGCGCGCTATTGGCACCCTCGCTGGCTCCCTCGACCCAATAGTTTGTCAGCTCCTCGGCGGGAACGGTGCCATAGTCGTAGCCGCCGTGATTTTGCATCGTGACGTCAAAGATGAACTGCGGGGCTTCGTCGGTTCTAAGCAGGTCGAGTATCTTGTCGTAGGTGGCGTAGTCGCATACGCCGGCATGGTAACAGGGCGCACCTTCGAAATCGCCGATTGAAAGAAAGTCTCCAAAGCCCAGCTGCTGATAGATTTTATCTCGATGGTAGTTGACGGGGTTTTGCGGGTGCATAGCGGTAGCGGTATACCCAAGCTCCTTAAGGTCCTTTGCCAGGCTGTCGACGCCATTCATCTGATATAGCTGATAGGGGATTTTGCCTAATCCGACAAAGGCCGTTGTCGCTCCGGTCAAAAATTCGAATTCGGAGTTCGCCGTTCCGCCACCGGCGACCGAAGCGAGCATGGTGCCGCGAACAAGTGTGTCGGGAAGCGAGTTGTAGAATGCGGGGCCGGTGTACCCGGCCGCCTGGAGCTGCTCAAAGCACGAAAGGTCGCTAAAACTCTCATTCATGACGGCAACAATCGTCGGCTTGATTTCATTGAACTGGGCAACGGCCGCCGCGCGCTGTTCGCTCGAGCCATACGTGCTGTCGTAGGTGGCGGCGAGCTCCTGCTCGATGCTCTGCGCCTCATCGGGCGTATAGTCTTCGGGCTTCTCAATGGGCAACTCGTTGACCATTTCGGTGAACGAAGTGATAAAACCCTGAGACGCATATGTGGTGATGGGCTGCCAACGGTCAAATTCAAAATTCAGCGCCTGCTCCAAGTCGATGCTGGAAAAGCCTGAGAGCCCCACAACGGTCACTAACAGAAAAGCACAGAGGTTAGCGGCGATTGCGGGGAAGACATGGGTGGGCGTACGGAGCTTTCGCGGACGGATAAGCGAAAGAAGCCCCAGGGAAATCTCCAGCAGGGCGAGAGAGGTTACGATTCCGGCGGTAAAGGTAAACTCGTATCCCTCGCTCACCTCCATTGCGGTGCCAAGGGCCAAGATATCGCTTGGCAGGATGGCTTCGCCTTTAAACGTTATGACGAAGTGCTCGGCAATGCCAAGGATGCAGCAGGCGACGGGCACGAGGGCCATGACGCCTCCATGACGCTGTCCCAGCAAATAAAGGGAGAGCAGAACCGTCGCGAGCAGCCCGACGGAAAACCCGAATGAGTTGGCGGGAATGCGATAGAACGTTTCGTTGCAGGCAATTTCGAGTGAAACGAACGAGAGCGCTGAAACAGCGGCGATGACAAGGATGTCACGGCAAATACAGGCAACTGTTCCCGTCGCAAGATCGGTTTGGTCGATAAGTCCCGAAACCAAGGGCTCGACAAGAAGTATGACGGCGGCAGCACCGAGCGCCGAATAAGAAAGGACCCATAGGGAACTGTCCTCATTTACGAGCAATTGATTCGTAATCCATGCAGCTACCACGCCGAGCGGGATGAGGAGCGTCGCGCACCAAAAGACGCGGGCAATGGGCGGCTTTTCATTGTGTTTGATTGAAAAATACACGCGCACGACGACGGTGGCCACGATAAGGACGGCGATGAATATGGGCAGATTGGCCATGTCGCTCGAAGTGATTTCAAGGGGGATATCTTCGGTCATGGACGTTCCTCTGTTACAGCAAATTAAGTTCAGTATTAGGTTACTGTAACCTTTCCACGGCATTTCGAGAAACAAAGCACCCGATACGCAAAGCTAAAGGTCTGCGAATCTTGTATTACGAACATCTGTGCGCGTCGAGTGCGCTAAACTCATCGACAGTATGATTCGATGCAATAGGAGGCAAGGAGCTTCCATGTCTGATTCTTCTATCGTTATTCGCGGCGCTCGTGAGCACAACCTCCGTGATATCGATGTTTCCATTCCGCGTGACCAACTCGTGGTCATTACCGGTCTTTCTGGCTCGGGCAAGAGTTCGCTGGCATTTGACACTATCTATGCCGAGGGCCAGCGTCGATACGTTGAGAGCCTTTCGAGCTATGCGCGCCAGTTCTTGGGCCAGATGGACAAACCCGACTTGGATTCAATCGACGGCCTTTCGCCGGCGGTGTCGATTGACCAAAAGACGACGTCTAAAAACCCTCGCTCGACGGTTGGCACCGTAACCGAGATTTATGACTATCTGCGCCTGCTGTTCGCCCGTGTGGGCACCCCGCACTGCCCCGAATGCGGCCGCGTCATTGAGCGTCAGACGACCGACCAGGTTGCCGACAAGGTCTTGGCGGCGGGGGAGGGCCGCCGCGCGTTTGTGCTGGCACCGGTGGTGCGCGGGCGAAAAGGCGAGTACACCAAACTGTTTGAGGACCTTCGCGCCGAGGGCTTTAGCCGCGTGCGTGTCGACGGTGAAGTGCGCTCGCTCGACGATCCGATCGATCTGGACAAGAAGTTCAAGCACGATATCGAGGTCGTAGTCGATCGCATCGTGATCCGTGAGAACTCTCTGGGCCGTATCGCCGAGTCTGTTGAGCAGGCGACCGCGCTGGCTCACGGCAATGTAAACGTGTACATGCTGCCCGATCGTGATGCTCCCGAGGGGACCGAGGGCGAGCTGCTGGAGTATTCGTTGGCCTTGGCGTGCCCGGAGCATGGTCACTCCATTGACGATCTTCAGCCGCGTGATTTTTCGTTCAACGCTCCCTATGGCGCATGTCCTGAGTGCGACGGCCTGGGCTTTAAGAAAACCGTTGATGCCGAGGCGTTGATCGAGGACCCCTCGAAGTCCATTGCCGACGGAGTCTTTGGTAGCCTGTTTGGCAATTCGAACTACTATCCGCAGATTTTTGCTGCGGTTTGCAAACACTTTAAGGCGAGCGCCGATACGCCGTGGGACGACTTGCCCCCTCGCGTGCGCCGTGCATTCTTGGATGGCCTGGGCGATACGAAGATCTCGGTCGACTACCAAAAGCTCGACGGACGTCGCAGCCAGTGGGATACCAAGTTTTCGGGCGTTCGCAACATCCTGTACGAACGCTATACCGAGACGACGAACGAGAACACCAAGGCGCGCCTGGAGAAGTACATTCGCGAGGAGCCGTGCTCGAGCTGCCACGGCGCTCGTTTGCGCCCTGAGATGCTCGCCGTCACCGTGGGCGGCAAGTCCATTTACGAGGTTTGTTGCCTGTCGTGCCGTGAATCGCTCGAGTTTTTTGAGGGCCTGGAACTCACCGAGCGCCAACAGTTTATCGGCGGCCGTATCGTCAAGGAAATTCTGGAGCGTCTGCGTTTTCTGGTCGATGTTGGACTCGACTATCTGACACTCGATCGCGCCTCGGCGACGCTTTCCGGTGGCGAGGCACAGCGTATTCGACTGGCAACGCAGATCGGCGCGGGTCTCATGGGCGTGCTCTATATTCTGGACGAGCCTTCGATCGGTCTTCATCAGCGTGACAACGAGCGCCTGATCAAGACGCTCGAGCGCCTGCGCGATATCGGCAATACCGTTATCGTCGTCGAACACGACGAGGATACAATCCGTGCCGCCGATTACGTGATCGACATGGGGCCCGGCGCCGGCGTCAACGGCGGACACGTAGTCGCGGCGGGAACGCCTGCC
>CABUUK010000057.1 GCA_902494765.1 uncultured Collinsella sp. | reverse complement strand
GGTCGGTGGGTCATCGTCCCGGCATTCAGCATCAGGGTAGCGCTGCGACGCGGAAATCGCGCGCCGTTGCCGCGCCCCGCAGTGCCCGCTTCCCCCGAGAACAATTATCAGTGCAGGTAAAACGTTCATCAGGTACAGTTTGCCTCGTTTGGTGCGCTAGCCGATGGGCTCGGTGTATTTGGCGCGGTCGGTGCGCTGGATGCGCTTGGAGACGTGGAGCGGGCGGCCGTCGGTGTCGTAGACGTAGTCGGTGATCAGGATCAGCGCCTGCCCGCGCTCGACGTTGAGCAAAAACGCCTCGTTTTGCGAGGCATAGCACACCTCAAAGGTCTTATGCCCCTGTGCCGGCGCGCGATGGAACTCCTGTCGCAGCGTGGCGTAGAGCGAACCGTTGATATCGCGATCGATGAGTGCCTCGAAGCTTGGCGGAAGATAAGTGGTCTCCAGGCACAGCGGCGCATCGTCCAGATAACGCAGGCGGACAAGTTTGACGAGCTTGCTGCCCACGGCGGCGTCAAAGAACTTAGCTATGCTGCCGGCCGCCTTGGCAAAGCCCGAGTCCACGGTGCGCGTGGTGGGCTTCATGCCCTGGCCTTCGACCTGCTTGGTATAGCTCGAAAACACCAGGTTGTTCTCGTGGAGCGCGGGCGTGTCGGCCACAAAGGCGCCACGCCCGCGCTCGGTGCGCACCAGGCCCTCATCAACGAGCACCTTAAGGGCGTGGCGCACGGTGCTGCGCGACAGCCCCGATTCGTCCATGAGCTCCATCTCGGACGGCAGCTTGTCTCCGCGTGCGTAGATGCCGGCGGCGATGCGGTCGCGAAGCGTACCCGCCAAGCGCTCGTATTGGGCCAGTTTCTTTTTAGACGAAGCGTTCATGCGATCAACCTGTATCTAACTTGTATGCGTATCTAATCAAGCATGTATTCAATACAACAACAAAACCGCTGGTAGCTAGTTATAGAAAACTGCATCAGCAAAATATCTAAGACAAATATAGCATACAACTAGTCGACATAACCAAAACATGTATGTAACTTGTATGCCATTGAGAGCATCAAACGAGAAGAAAGGCTGATGCACGATGACTACTCAGGAACAGGTTAAGGATGTCGTCTCCCAGGTTTTGGCTGACAAGGCAGACAAGGGCGGCATCAAGCGCGTCGTGTGGATTGGCGCCGGCGGATCCAACGGCGGCAACTATCCTGCCCAGTACTTTATGGAGCACGAGGCCACGCAGGTCGTGAGCTCCAGCTACACCAGCAACGAGTTCGTGCACGCAACCCCTGCCTACGTCAACGAGAACACCCTGGCCGTCGTCGTGTCCATGCGCGGCACCAAGGAGACCATCGTCGCCGCCCAGGTCGCCAAGGACCACGGCGCCAGCACCATCGCAATCTATGTTGACGAGTCCGGCCTCACCGAGGTCTGCGACTACAAGATCCAGTACGACAGCCTGGCCGTCGACGAGTCCTGCATGGGCCGCACCAACTCCGCCGTCGTGACCATGATCGCCATGGAGCTCACGCAGCAGACCGAGGGCTATGCCGAGTACGAGACCGCTATGGCCGCGTTCGACTTGGTCGACCCCATCTATCGCAAGGCCGTCGAGTACACCCGTCCGCTCGCTGCCAAGTGGGCCGAGCAGAACGCCGACAAGCCCTGCATCAACGTCATGGCCCAGGGCCCGCTCTTTGGTGCCGCCTACGTCTTTAGCATCTGCAACGTGCAGGAGATGCTGCAGATCGACTCTTGCACCATCAACACCTGCGACTTCTTCCACGGTCCCTTCGAGATTCTGGACAAGCGCACCTCGCTGTTCCAGCTCATCAGCGTCGGCCGCAGCCGCTGCAACGACGAGCGCGGCATCCGCTTCGTCAACCAGTACGGTGGCGAGCGCGTCTATCAGCTCGACGCCAAGGAGCTCGGCCTCAACGACATCAAGGACAGCGTGAGCGAGTACTTCAACCACCTGATCTTTGCCCCGATCCTCAACAACGTGTATATGCGCGCGCTCTCTGCCGTCACCCACAAGGACTACATGACGCGCCGCTACATGTGGAAGCTTGATTACTAAGGGATAGAGCAGCCTGGCAACCCATATGAGGTTGGGGCTTAGACGTTGGGGACGTTCTTAAATGGCTAGTCATTTAAGAACGTCCCCAATGAGTATATGGGGAAGCAGATTTTTCCGTTCGGCGATTTGTGTCTTGAAAAAATGTATATAACGACTATAACGTAGTGTGAAACATATTGGAAACAATACCGAGGAGGCTGCGTTGAAGAAAAGCAATCTGGGCTATGTGCTGGTGCTGGTCGCCGCGCTTATGTGGGGCAGCATCGGAATCTTTGTAAACGGCATCTCGGCCATGGGCGTTTCGTCCCAGAGCATGGCTGCCTTTCGCTTGTTGGTCGGAGCGCTTATCTTGGCACCGGTCCTGATGTTTATGGGCTGCCGTCCGGGTGAGGGGTCTACCGTGGCTCAGGGTCCGCTGGCCCTGTTCAAGGCAAGTCCCAAAGAGCTCGTCCCCTGCGCGCTTGTCGGTATCGTCGGTCTGGCCGCCGCCAACACCTGTTATTACGAGTGCATGGGCGAGGTGGGCATGTCCACGGCCTCGGTGCTGCTCTACACCTCGCCGGTGTTTGGCGTCATGCTCGGCCGCGTGCTTTATCGCGAGGACGTGACCCCCAACAAACTCGTTGCCATTGTCTTTAACATCGTAGGCTGCGTGCTTGCAGTGACCAATGGCGACCTTTCCGGTTTCCATTTTTCGGTTTGGGGCGTCACGTCGGGCGTGATTGCAGGCCTTTGTGGTGCGTCGCTCGCGGTGTTTAGCCGGATAGCAACCAAGACGGTCCACCCGCTGGCTGTCACGTTTTGGGGCTTTGTTTTTGGCGGTGCGGTTATGGCGGTTATCGCGGCTCCGTGGCCGGATGTCGCCGCGGCAATGTCGCCACAGCTGCTGCTGCTGTTCCTTGGCTTTGGACTCATCCCCACAGCTGTGGCCTACATCTTATATATGCAGGGTCTGTCCATGGGGCTCGAGACATCGAAAGTTCCCGTCGTAATGTCATTCGAGACGGTCGTCACCGTACTGCTGGGCATTGGTGTCTACGCCGAGCCAGCCGGCGCGATCAAAGTCCTGGGCATCGTGCTGGTGCTCGCGTCCATCCTGATTATGAACACCGACTTCTCTAAGCTGCGCAACAGTGTGTTTGTCGGTCATGTCATTGAGAGCATGACCTTTAAGCCCAACGCGTGGTGGACGGAGAAATCGCAGGACATGGATCTGTTTAAGGAGCGCACCGGCATCGCGCTGGAGCCCACCGTGCAGGAAAGCCCCTGGTATTTCGTGCGATAGGGGATTGGCGAGGCGTCTGATCGAGTATCGCCAGGCCAGCGCTGGCCTACCCGGCCCCAACGTTTCAAGTGCGTTAAACCCGTCAACGGTCGATTTTCACCCGCGAACGGTCTTTATACTAATTAGCAATATAAGCAACGTATAAGACGTTATAATGACCATAACGAAAAGGAGGAGGCAAGATGAATCAGATCATTCTCGCATCTCATGGCGGCCTGGCCGCAGGCGCCAAAGACACGCTCGAGATGGTTCTCGGCGACGTGTCGAACGTCCACGTCGTGTCGCTTGCTCGTGACGACAAGGAGCCCATCACCAATAAGGTGGACGCCATGATCGCCACGTTCAACGCGGACGACACCGTCTATGTGCTGACCGATATGCTCGGCAGCTCGGTCAACAACAGCATGGTCGAGCTTTCCAAGAACGGCACGAAGTTCACGGTTGTCAGCGGTTTCAACATCCCGCTGGCACTGACGCTCGCTATGAGCCCCGTCCCCGTCAAGGGCGCCGAGCTCGCGGCCCTCATCAACGAGGCCCGTACCGGTCTGACCAACCCCAACGCACCGGTCGAGGCTGCCGCGGCTCCCGCCAAGAAGGCCAAGGCGCCCCGTCACAGCTCCGGTCCCGCCAAGATCGTCCTCGCACGTCTTGACTACCGTCTGCTGCACGGCCAGGTTGTCTTTACCTGGACCACCAAGGTTCAGGCCGAGCGCATCATCGTCGTCGACAACGCTGCCGCCAACGATGACATCAAGAAGGGCGCTCTTAAGCTGGCCAAGCCCCAGGGCGTGCGCCTGAACGTCTTCACCGTCGAGCGTGCCCTCGCCAAGATGGACAAGCTCAACACCCTCGGCGAGCGCGTCATGTTCGTCTTTGGCAACACGGCCGAGATGCTGCAGTTCTGCCAGGGCTACAAGCTCGATGCCATCAACCTGGGCGCCACCGCCAACCACGACGGTGCCGATCAGGTCGGAGGCAAGGACAGCTCCGTCTTCCTCGACGCCAACCAGAAGGCCGACGTCAACCAGCTGCTCGACATGGGCATCAAGCTCTACGTCCAGCAGACCCCTACGTATCAGAGCGTCGACATCGACGCCAAGCTGTAATCAACCAGGCTTTTGCCTGACTGAAAGGAGAAGGGTATGAATACGTTCATCAGTGCGGTGCTCGTCGGCCTCGTCGGCGTGTTCTGCATGTGGGACTCCCGCCTGCTCGGTCGTCTTAACTTCGAGCAGCCCCTCGTTGGCGCTACGCTCGTCGGTCTGCTGCTGGGCGATGTGCCCACCGGCCTTGCCGTCGGTGCCGCCGTCGAGCTCGTGTCCATGGGCCTGGTGCAGGTCGGCGCCGCCGTTCCGCCCGATATGGTCCTGGGCGGCATCGTGGCCGCTGCCTTTGCGTGTCTGACCGATGCTTCCGCCGAGACCGCCATGACGATCGCCATCCCGGTCGCCGTCCTGGGTCAGCTCCTCGGCATCGTGTTCCGTTCCATCATCGCCGCCCTCACCCATGTGGCAGATAACGCGATCGATAACGGTAACTTCAAGACCGCCTACCGTATGCACATCTGCGCCGGCTCCGGTCTGTACGCCATCATGTACTTCCTGCCGATCTTCCTCGCCGTCTTTGTTGGCACCGACCTGGTTCAAGCCATCGTCAACATGGTTCCCGAGTGGCTGTCCACTGGTCTTAACGTTTCGACCAAGATCATGACTGCCTACGGCTTGGCCCTGCTGCTCACCATGATGATCAAGAAGGGTATGACTCCGTTCCTGTTCATCGGTTTCCTGCTCGCCGCTTACCTCAACCTGTCCGTCATCGCGGTCGCTCTGATCGGTGTGTGCCTGGCTGTCGTCTTCATGGGCTTCAAGTTCAACGGTTCCCATGCAGCCGCCGGTGTCGATTCCGACTACGATCCGCTCGAAGACGACGAAGACTAAGGAGGAACACACTATGGCAACCGCAACCAAGGACGTGTCCCTGAACAAGAAGGTCAGCCAGTTCTTCTGGCGCTCCTGGGCCATCCAGGCCTCTTGGAACTACGAGCGTCAGATGAACATGGGCTTCCTCTACGGCATGGTTCCCACGCTCGATCGCCTCTATCCGGATGAGTCCGACCCCAAGCAGCTCGCTGCTAAGAAAGAGGCTTACCACCGTCACATGGCGTTCTACAACTGCACCCCGCAGACGAGCGCTTTCATCCTGGGCCTCTCCGCCTCCATGGAGGAGGAGTACGCCAAGGATCCCGAGAACTTCGATCCCGATTCGATCAACGCGGTCAAGACCTCCCTCATGGGTCCGCTTTCCGGCATCGGTGACTCCTTCTTCCAGGGCACCATCCGCGTTATCGCCTTTGGCCTGGGCGTTCAGCTGGCTCAGCAGGGCTCCATCATGGGTCCGATCCTGGCCATGCTCATCTCCATCGTCCCCTCTGTGGTGATCACTTGGTTCGCAGCCAAGATGGGCTATCAGGGCGGCCACGAGTACCTGAGCAAGCTTCAGGGCGGCGACCTCATGGAGAAGCTCATGTATGTCTGCGGCATTGTGGGTCTTATGTCCGTGGGTGGCATGATCGCTACGCTGATCGGCGCCACCACCCCGCTGCAGTTCGCTGAGGGCACCGTCGTTATCCAGGACATCCTGGACGGCATGATGCCCCAGATGATCTCCCTTGGCCTCACCGGCCTTATGTACTGGCTCATCAAGAAGAACGTCAACACCGGTTGGCTTCTCGTGATCGCCATCGTGGGCGGCATCGCCCTCTCCGCGGCCGGCATCCTGGCCTAGTCGCGACCAAGCGTCTAACCGCTTTCCCCCGGGGGCCTGCCTGGCATCCCATACCCCAGGCAGGCTTCCATTCCCAAAATGCGACAATGGGACAGTCCCCTTGTCGCATCCTCAACGGGCCGGCGACTCGGTCCAAACCACGGTAACCCTGCGAGCGCCCGGCAATGTGGCGCCGCAAAAATTGAAAGGAATGTGTCAGATGTACGAGATCGACCTTAACCTCCCTAAGCAGATCGTCGCTGACGTCCTGTCCAACCACGAGATCCACAGCGTCGCTTTCGTCGGCTGCGGTGCTTCCATGTCCGACCTTTACCCCGCCAAGTACTTCCTGGCCAACAACACGGACAAGCTGAACGTTCAGATCTTCACTGCTAACGAGTTCAACTACGACACGCCTTCCTGGGTCAACGAGCACACCTTCGTGATCACCTGCTCCCTCGGTGGCTCCACGCCCGAGACCGTCGAGGCCAACAAGACCGCCAAGAAGCACAACTGCCCGGTCGTCTCCCTCACCAACAAGGCTGGCTCCGCTCTGACCGTCGACGCCGACCACGTTATCGTTCACGGCTTCCACGCCAACTACGCTGCCAAGTGCGAGAAGCCCGGCTATGCCATCGCTCTTGCTCTCGAGATCCTTCAGCAGACCGAGGGCTATGACCACTACGAGGACATGATCACCGGCCTCACCAACGTCTTCGAGCTCTGCGAGAACGCCGCTCAGCACTGCAAGAAGCTCGCCAAGAAGTTCGCCGAGGACTTCAAGGACGACAAGATGATCTACTTCATGGCTTCCGGTGCCTCCGAGAAGATGGCTTATTCTAACGCCGCCTTCCTGTTCACCGAGATGCAGTGGATCGACGCCGCCGCCTACAACACCGGCGAGTACTTCCACGGCCCGTTCGAGGTTTCCACCGAGGGTAAGCCCTACGTCTTCCTCATGTCCGATGGCGCCACCCGTCCGATGGACGCCCGCGCCCTCACCTTCCTTGAGCGCATGGGCGCCAAGGTCGCTCTGATCGACTCCAAGGACTACGGCCTGGCCGACGCCGTGCCCGCGAGCGTCGTCACCTACTTCAACCCGCTGCTGCACCTCGCCGTTATGCGCGAGTACGGCAACCAGATCGCCGAGGCCCGTCAGCACCCGCTGACCATGCGTCGCTACATGTGGAAGCTTTCCTACTAATCACAAGTAAGTAGACCTTACCGGTTGATTGAGAGGGGATGGGGTTTGCGCCCCGTCCCCTTTTTTGCTTTGGGGAGGGTGCGTCTGTCGCGTCGCAAAACCCCAGATAAAACCTACCAAAATAAACCTGTCCCTTTTTGGCAGGTGGGAGGAGATGCGTATGATCAAGGCAGTGCTGTTTGACATGGACGGCGTGCTGGTCGATACCGAGTGGTTCTACAACCGTCGTCGCGTGGCGTTTATGGAGGAGAAGGGCTTCCACTTTGACGAGATTCCCGATCTTTCGGGGTCTAACGAGCCTGCCATTTGGGAGGCGCTGGTGCCCGACGATGTTGAGCTGCGCGAACGCCTGCGCGTTGAGTACAAGCAGGTCTACAGCCCGGACCATCCCGTTCCGTATGCCGAGCTGCTCAACGAGCAGACGGAGCCGGTGATGCGTGAGCTGCATGAGCGTGGCGTGAAGTGTGCCATCGCGAGTTCGTCCTATCGCGAGTTGATCGACGAGCTGGTGGAGATTGCCGGTATCGCCGACGTGCTGGACTACACCATCAGCGGTCACGAGTGCAGCGCGTTTAAGCCCGACCCCGAGATCTACCTGCGTGCCATGGAGGCGCTGGGGGTGGAGCCTGCCGAGTGCCTGGTTATCGAGGATTCGCCTTTGGGCATCGAGGCTGGTAAGCGTTCCGGCGCCCGCGTCCTGGCACTGCGTCCGCACGAGGGCGTCAACCTCGATCAATCGCGAGCCGATGCCGTTATTGATAATCTGACCGACATTTTGGCCGCTTTGTAGCGTTAATCCGCCGCGAGAAGCACGGGTTCACGCGTCTTTTGCTGCGGATTGGCTTAATTTGTCATCTATTTGGATCCGTTTGGCTTCGATTCGGACTAAGTGAGTAGGCTTTTTGGTGCAGGACGAGCACAAAGCGCATCTGTTCTAGTAAAACCGCAGGTCACAGGGGTGGCGGTTTTGGGTGTGCTCTGCAGGTCGCGTAAAGTCTACTCACTTGTAATTTGGGGCTTTGGTCGTGGGGTTGCTGGTCCCGCTTTGGTTGTCGAGAGAGGGTGAATTGAAGCGCCCCCGCACGCTCCATGCTACAATCGCGGACATACCCCACAACCACATCTGCCTTCGAAAGGAGCCTGCGTGGCGAACGCCATCGATCAGCTCACGGACCGAGTGCTCGTACTCGGCCGCCTCACCATCGTCCGCCGCGCCATTACTGCCGTGGCGGTCACGATTTCCGCCGTTCTCCAGACATTCCTGATCCAGGCGTTCATTCAGCCCGCCGACCTGCTTCCGAGCGGCCTCACCGGCGTTGCGGTCCTGCTCGATCGCGTTACCTCGCTGGGCGGCGTTCACATCGACATCTCGCTCGGTATGCTCGCGCTCAACATCCCCGTGGCGCTCCTATGCTGGAGCGGCATCAGCAAGCGCTTCGTCATCTTCTCGATGATGCAGGTCGTGCTCTCGTCGCTGTTCCTCAACGTCTTTCACTTCGCTCCATTTTTGGGCGACAAGATCATCCTAATCATTTTTGGCGGCGTGGTCTCGGGTCTGGGCGCTGCCATCGCGCTTAAATCCGGCGCATCCACCGGCGGCACCGACTTTATCGCGCTGTGGGTCTCCAACCACACGGGCAAGACCATCTGGGGCGTCATCTTTGGTTTCAACTGCTTTATCCTGGCGATCTTTGGCTTTATGTTTGGCTGGGACAAGGCGGCGTATTCCATCGTGTTCCAGTTTATTTCGACCAAGACCATCGACAGTTTCTATCGTCGCTACGATCGCGTGACGCTGCAGATCACGACGCGTAAGGCAGACGAGGTCATGACTGCCTACGTAAACCATTTTCAGCACGGCATTAGCTGCGCCGAGGTCGTCGGCGGATACAGCCGCGAAAAGATGTACCTGCTGCACACCGTTGTCTCGACCTACGAGAGCCAGGACATTATCAAGCTGGTGTGCGATGTTGACCCCGGCGCTGTGATCAATGTGTTCCACACGCTCAACTTTGTGGGCGGCTGGTGGGGTGGTCATGTCGACGAGCCCATGCCCACGGCCGTTCCCGATCCCGACAAGCCCGCACGCATGGCCAGCAGGCAGGCGCGCCTCAGCGAACAGGACAGCCTGCAGCAGGACGACGGCAAGTAGGGTATTGGCATTTTGCCGGTCCTGCGCAACCCATCCGAACGAGCCCCCCGAAAGCCCCGTTGCTTTCGAGAGGCTCTCGTTTGCCCAGATAAAACCTACCAAAATGAAGCTGTCGCTTTTTGGTAGGGAGGGTGTATCGTTTTATCATTATGAGGTAATATGAAACTAGACGTTATATACGTATTAGTTATTTCGATATTTCGATAAGAGTGATTAGATATGCCTGCACCCAAAAATGCACCGCTTTACCAGCAGATTTACGACGAAATCAAGGATGCGATCGAGAAAGGTGTTTATGCACCCAAGGAGCGTATTCCGTCCGAGCTTGAACTGGCCGAGCAGTACGAGGTGAGCCGTATTACGGTGCGCCGCGCCGTCGAGGAGCTGTGCTCCGATGGTTACCTGGTTAAGCAGCAGGGCCGCGGCACCTTTGTCTCCACGCCGCACATCAATCGCCAGTTTCACGCCTCGACGCTGCAGACGTTTACCGCGCTGTGTGCCGGCAACGGCATGAAGGCCGGTGCGCACGTGATCGATCGCCAGATCGTTCCGGCGCGCCAAAACGAGATGGAGTTCTTTGGCCTGCAGAAGGACGCGCTGCTGCTGCATATCAAGCGCGTGCGTACAGCCGACGGCGAGCCCATCTTTGAGGAGAACATCTTTGTGCCGTTTGACGCCTACCGTGAGCTGTTGACGGCCGATCTTGAGGACAAGTCGATTTTTGCCGAGGTCGAGCGTGTTGGCGGAACGCCGATTGTCTCGGTTGGCTACCGCACGGTCGAGGCCGTTCGTGCCAATACCGAGCAGGCGGCCGAGCTGGGCATTGCTCCGCACGATCCGCTGCTCAACCTGCGTGCCGGCTTCACGGGCCCCAATGGCGAGCCGGTCCTGATGGGTAAGCAGTACTACGTGGGATCGCGCTACGTCATGGTTATGTAGCTCTAGTTGCGCGGTTTTCCAAACCGCGTAACGGCTCGACGCTGTAAACGCCCCTAAGCGGCAATCTGCAGAATGAGCGTGGAAAATCTCCCGTTTTGGCTTGGTGACGGGCTTAAAGTGGGAGATTATCCACGCTCATCAGGAAAGTGTCCAAAAATCCACGCTCGTTCGCCTTGGATTGCATCGCCCGTGGCCGACGGCGGCGCGGCACCGGTCCGCGTGGCGGCGTATAATCGGCGGCAGATGACTTGGACGTTAGGAAACCATGACCGATAGCATGCAGCAGATGGCGCTCGACACGCTCGGCGCCTATTTTGGCTACACCTCGTTTCGCCCGGGACAGGACCGCATGGTCGATGCGATCCTTGCCGGTCGCGATGCGTTGGGTGTTATGCCCACGGGCGCCGGCAAGTCCATTTGCTACCAGGTGCCGGCGCTCATGCTGCCCGGCATCACCTTTGTGGTGAGTCCGCTGCTGTCGCTTATGGAGGACCAGACCCGTGCGTTGCTCGCGGCGGGTGCGCGACCCAGCTATCTCAACTCCAGCCTTACCCCGGCCCAGCAAAACACCGTGCTCAAGCGGGCGCGCGAGGGCCGCTATCAGCTTATGTACGTGGCGCCCGAGCGTCTGCTCGAGCCGCGCTTTTTAGCCTTTGCGCAGGAGGCCGCGGCCGAAGGCGGCATCGGCGTGCCGCTCGTGGCCATTGACGAGGCCCACTGCGTGAGCCAATGGGGCCAGGATTTCCGCCCCGCCTACCTGCAGATTCGCGAGTTCATCGATTCCCTGCCGCAGCGCCCTATCGTGGCAGCCTTTACCGCTACGGCGACCGAGCGTGTGCGCGCGGACATTCAGCAAATGCTCGGCCTGCAAAACCCCGCGACGGTGGCGACGGGCTTCGATCGCAAGAACCTCTACTTTGGTTGCGAGGAGATGGGCGACAAGGCCAAGGCCGCCTGGGTGCGCGACTATGTGATTGCGCATTCGGGCGAGAGCGGCATCGTGTATTGCTCGACCCGCAAGACGGTCGATGCGCTGGCAGGCGAGCTTGCCGAGGCACTGGGCCCCAGCGGCATTCGCGTGGGTCGCTACCATGCCGGCATGGGCAACGACGCCCGCCGCCAGAGCCAGCGTGCCTTTATCGACGACGACATTCAGGTGATGGTTGCCACCAACGCCTTTGGCATGGGCATCGACAAGCCCAACGTGCGCTACGTGATCCACAACAACGTGCCCGAGAGCATCGAAGCCTACTACCAGGAGGCGGGCCGCGCCGGCCGCGATGGCGACCCGGCCAGCTGCTACTTGCTGTGGAACGGCAACGATTTTCGCATGCGCCGCTTTCTGATCGACCGCGGCGATGCTGCCGATGAGGCGCTCGACGACGAGCAGCGCGCGTGGGCGCTCCAGAATCGATATCGTCTGCTCAGCCAGATGGAGGGCTACTGCAATACCACCGGCTGCCTGCGCGAATACATGCTGCGCTACTTTGGCGACGAGGCCGCGGCCGAGCATGCCGCGGCCAGTACGGGCGGCACCGCCACGGACGACGTCGAGAGCTGCGGCAACTGCAGCAACTGCCTCACGCAGTTCGAGGTCGAGGACGTCACCGATATGGCCCGCGCTGCCGTGCGCTATGTGGCCACGCGTCCCATGCGCTTTGGCAAGTCGCTCATCGCCGAT
>CABUUK010000056.1 GCA_902494765.1 uncultured Collinsella sp. | reverse complement strand
GCACCTTTGTGGTGGTCGCAATCTCTACTCTTTCGCCGAGCCCGTGCTTCCCGATTCGGCGGTCCAGGATATCTCATCCTCGAACAGCCATGTACGGGCAGATCCACTATCGCGTGCAGCCTGCGGGTCGGGCAGACAGGTCTGGTCGTACGCGTCCATCTCGCAACGATCCAAAAAATCGACCACCTGCTGCTGGTCGCCTTCAAGAATGTAGGTCACGCCGCCATCTTGGATATAGACGCCGTCCCCACCTCCGGCTTTTGCGTATTCCGGATTGTAGTTAACGGTGCGCATCAGTTTGCCATCAGATGAATACAGCTTCAGCGTTGTATGGTAGCCACCGTTCACAAAACCACGTCGGCGCTCATAGGCATCCCAACCGTCCCAGCGTTTGAACGAACGCCCGTTTAGCAAGTCCAGCGCCTGTCGGGACAACTTCTCGTCCTTGGTATAGCGAGACGAGCCAAGTTCAATCATGGGGTAGTTGCTTATACTTAGAATGCCCGGCGTTTCCTCGATATCGAGCGTTATCTCATCGGGCTTTGTAACGTCCGAAATCATTTGCCCGGGCATCGATGCAACAAGGGACGCCATCTCGACCGTCTGCTCAACCCCACTCGGCCCATAGAAGATAAGCGAGCCAAATAGGACCACGCCCGCAGCAGCGACGACGCAAGCCACCAACAGCAACAAAACAGAAGTGCAACGCTTCATCTTCAACTCCACAAACGAGAGTGTTTTGAGCTCACTTTAAAGCGCCAACTTCATACTGTCAATTCTAGATAGCATATGAACAAAGGCGCACTCCCCCATAGAGGAGAGTTGCAACCTCGATTTTAGCGTCCCTCAAGACCCAACGAGAACGCAGAAATGTAGCCCGGGACTTACCCTTTCCCGAACGCGACCCTCGCGAAGCGCGTGAGCGGGCGGGAAAGGGTAAGCCCCGGGCGGACAATTAAGTGCGTTACTCGGCAGCGGCCTTGAACTTGTTGTAGTTGATCAGGCAGCCGGCCTTGACGATGGCGCGCTCCTCGGCCGTCATATCGGCAATGTAGAGCTCAATCTGCTCGACCGCACCGTCGGCACGCACCACGTAGGCAGCGATGTTCTTCAAATCGCCATCGAGCGCGGCGCGGATACCCGGCACGAAGACGTAATCGCCCACCTCAAAGTTGGGCTCGGCCTCCATCTGGAAGGGCAGCATGCCCCAGTTCATCACGTTAGAGCGATAACGCTTGGTGGCGTACTCGTGGACGATGTTAGCCAGACCGCCAATCACGCGCTGGCAGCTCGCGGCCTGCTCGCGGGCAGAGCCGTCACCGGGCTTCTTGGCATAGAGCATGGAGCCGTACTCGGTCGCCTTGGCATCGGCCGCAACGCCCGCGCCGGTCAGTGCCTCAAACACACCGGCGAGCTCGGCATCGAGCGCCGCCAGGTTGCCCGCGGACTCACCGGCCACGCGACGCTTCTCCACAGCGTCGACCTCCTTGGAACGACCGACGTAAGCCGGGTCGCGGCGGCTGAGCGTAAACTCGGCCAGGCCCAGCGGGTTGGAGCGGAAGGAGCTCGTCTCGCCCGAAGGAATGAGCTCGTCGGTCGTGGTGACCGGGTCCATGATCTTGGAGCACACCTTGAGCAGGATATCGTCACCGAGGGGCTCCATCGCGGGCCACGGCTTGATGTTGGGGCCCTCGACCAGCTCGTCAGCAGGCTCCGCCTTGCCAAAGCCCCAGTACACGCGCTTTTTGTACGGCGCGTCGTCAAAGGTGTACTCGCAGGCCTCGTCCCAAGTCTCCTCGGGCAGGTCGGTCGCCGGCGTCAGGACGCCACCGTTGGCAGCCGTTGCCGCAATGGAGCGGGCGTCCATCAGGGCCACGGCGCTCAGCTGGCCATTGCCCGGCTTGGAACCCTCGCGGTTGGGGAAGTTGCGCGTGGTGTGGCGGATGGACAGGCCGTTGTTGGCGGGCGTGTCGCCGGCGCCAAAGCACGGACCGCAGAACGCCGTGCGAACGATCGCGCCGGCCTCCATGAGGTCGTAGATGTAGCCGCGGCGCGTGAGCTCGAGTGCCACGGGCTGGCTCGTGGGATAGACCAACAGCGAGAACTCGCCGCAGCCGGTGTTGGCGCCCTTGAGCACGCGGGCGGCCTGGACCACGGAGTCGTAGTTGCCGCCCGAGCAGCCGGCGATAACGCCCTGCTGCACGTGCAGCTTGCCGTCGACGATCTTGTCGAGCAGGCTAAAGTGCGTCTTGCCCTCACCGATCTTGGCGGCCTCGAGCTCCACCTCGTGCAGGATGTCCTCGAGGTTCTCGTTGAGCTCGTCGATCTCAAAGCCGTTGGAAGGATGGAACGGCAGCGCGATCATGGGCTTGATGCTCGACAGGTCGACCTCGACGCAGCCGTCGTAGTAGGCGACATCGGCGGGCTTGAGCTCGCGGTAGTCGTCGCCGCGGCCGTGCATGGTCAGAAACGCGTGCGTGTCCTCGTCGGTGGCCCAGATGCTCGACAGGCAGGTGGTCTCGGTGGTCATGACGTCAACGCCGTTGCGGTAATCGGTCGTCATGCTCGCGATGCCCGGGCCCACAAACTCCATGACCTTGTTCTTGACGTAGCCCTTGGCAAAGACGGCTCGGATGATGGCGAGCGCCACGTCGTGCGGGCCGACGCCGGGGCGCGGGGCACCCGTGAGGTAGATGGCAACGACGCCGGGATAGGCGACGTCGTAGGTGTCGCGCAGCAGCTGTTTGGCCAACTCGCCGCCGCCCTCGCCCACGGCCATGGTGCCCAGGGCGCCGTAGCGGGTGTGCGAGTCGGAACCCAGGATCATCTTGCCGCAACCGGCGAAGTTCTCACGCATAAAGGAGTGGATGACGGCGATGTGCGGCGGGACAAAGATGCCGCCGTACTTCTTGGCCGCGGAAAGGCCAAAGACGTGGTCGTCCTCGTTGATGGTGCCGCCCACGGCGCACAGCGAGTTATGGCAGTTGGTGAGCACGTAGGGCAGCGGGAACTGCTCCATGCCCGAGGCGCGCGCCGTCTGGATGATGCCGACAAAGGTGATGTCGTGGCTCGCCATGGCGTCGAAGCGAATCTTGAGCGCCTCGGGATCTCCGGACGTATTGTGTGCCTGGAGGATCGAATACGCGATGGTGCCGCGCTTGGCATCCTCGGGCGCCTGCGTAATACCGCGCTCGGCAGCCTCGGCCGCAGGCACAACCTCGCTGCCGCCGCGCAGGTAGATGCCGTCCTCGTACAGCTTGACCATACTGTCTCCCACTCTGCCCAAAAGATTTGGGCGCATAGCATACATTCGTTCAATATCGTGCCATAGAACGGTTGCGAGTGGGTTACGAATCTGCACGTTCACTTTATCTCGGTAAAGTACAGGACGAGTCCGGCGAGGGCCTGCAGATTTAGTGCAAGAGTGTCCCCAATGACTACCAACGACTACCGTATCCGGAGCAAGGCAACGCCGCAGGTAGAGGACGGACAGCGAGCGACGTCCAGGGCGAACAAGTTGGCATGAAAAAGGCAAGGCATAGACCTTCTGGTCATGCCTTGCCTTTTGAATGACAAATTGTCGCCCTGGGCGGCGCGCAGCGTCGGCCCGTTACGCGGTTTGGCAAAACCGCGTAACTACAAATCCCCTCCGGCGCCCAGCAGCTTGCGCATGACTTGCTCGGGGTTGACCGAGCCATCGCGCGGGGCCAGGGCGGTGATCTTCTTCTGCATCTTGTACTCATGCAGCTCGTCCTCGAGCTGGCGCACGCGAGCACGGAGCTTTTCGTTCTCGCGCTCACGCTCCTCGGCACGCTCCTTCATATCGAGGATGCGCACCACGCCGGCAAGGTTGATGCCCTCGTCGGTCAGTTGGTTGATGAGTTCCAGACGCTCGATATCGGCACGGGAATACAGGCGCGTGTTACCGCCCGAGCGCTGGGGGTTCACCAGGCCCTTGGACTCGTAGACGCGCAGAGTCTGCGGATGCATGCCGGTCAGCTCGGCCGCCACGCTGATCATGTACAGCGGTTTGTTCCTATTGTCCTCGGCCATACTCACAGACCCCTTCTTAATCAACCTCATCCCAAAGCGGCTTTCCCAGGCACCCGACCTTGGCCTTCAAACCGTCGCTCGCGTACCCGAGTACGCGTCGCTCCTCTTTCAGGCCAATCTCGAGCACCTGGAAAACCCGCCTCGGGCTCCATTTTTAATACGTCGCCTTGTAACGGTTGACCTTCTCGCGGTAGTCGCGCGTGTCGGCCTCGCGCAGCCTGGTCATGGCATCGCGCTCATCGTCGGACAGGTTCGTGGGAACCTGCACCTTGATCTCGACGAGCAGCGCGCCCGTGCGGCCGCGATGCTTAACGTCGGGCGCACCCATCTCCTTAAAGCGGAACTTCTTGCCCGTCTGGGTGCCAGCGGGCACCTTCAGACGAACCGTCGCACCGCCGGGCGTGGGCACGTCCACCGTGCAGCCGAGCGCCGCCTCGTAGACCGAGACCGGCACCTCCATGGTCACATCGGCACCCTTGCGCTTAAACAGCGGATGCTCCTCCACGTGTGTGGTCACGACCAGGTCGCCGCGCTCGCCTCCGGCAACGCCGTACTCGCCACGGCGCTTGTAACGCAATTTGCCGCCGTCGACCGCGCCTGCAGGCACCGAGACCGTAATGGTCTGCTGCTCGCCCGTCGAGGGAATACGGTAGGTGACCTTGTGCGTCACACCGCGAAACGCGTCCTCGGCCGTCACATCAACGGTCAGCGACAGGTCGCCGCCCTTGCGAGCGCGGCTGCGGCCAGCGCCGGCACCGGCAGCGCCCGCAGTCCCGGCAAAGCCCGAGCCCCAATCGCTGCCCCAAGCGCCGTTGCCGCTAAAGATGCTGTCGAAGATATCGCCCCAGCCGCTGGCACCCGCGCCGGCACCGTAGCCACCGCCATACGCGCCGCCCGCGCCCGGCATGCCGCCAAACATGAGCATCTGGTCGTACTCTTTGCGCTTCTTCTCGTCCGAAAGCGTCTCGTAGGCCTCGCTGATCTCCTTAAACTTGGCCTCGTCGCCGCCGGCATCGGGGTGATATTTTTGCGCGAGCTTGCGAAACGCGCTCTTGATCTCTTTGTCGGAGGCGCTCTTGGATACGCCCAGGATGTCATAGAAGGTTTTGCCTGCAGCCATCGTAGCTCCTCTCCTGTTACGTCCGCCGTCCATGCAGACGACGGCTCATGCTTTCATATGGCACTAGGCCAGAAAGGGCCCCGGGTGTTGCCCCGGGGCCCTTCTCAATTACTCCTCGGTGCTCTCGGCCGTATCGGCCGCGGCATCCTCGGGCGCCGCTTCGGGCTCCGGTGCGGGGCGCTTCTCGCCACCGTAGGTCACCGTCACCATCGCGGAACGCAGGATGCGATCCGCCATGCGGTAGCCCTTCTGGTACACGTCGTTGACGGTCTCGTCGTACTGCGATGCGTCCTCGACGCGGCCCACGGCCTGGTGCTCGAGCGGATCGAACGCCTCGCCCTTGGGGTCGATGGGCTCAACGCCCTCGTGCGCAAACACATCGAGCAGCTTGGCATGAACCGCGTCGACACCGTCGACGAACTGCTTAAAGTCGTCGGCAAGCTCCTGGCTGCGGGCATGGTCGATCGCACGCTCGATATCGTCGACCACCGGCAGCAGCGCGGTGACGAGCTTCTCGGTCGCGCGCTCGCGCTCGGCGATACGCTCATTGGCGGTGCGGCGACGGAAGTTCTCCCAGTCGGCCTGCAGACGGGCGGTGCGCTCGGTGGCGTCCTTTGCCTTGTCCTCGGCGGCCTTCTGAGCCTCTGCCGCAGCATCGAGCTCGTTGCGCACGTCGGCAAGCTCTTTCTGAGCCTGCTCGAACTTGAGCTTAAAGTCGTTGTCGGCGGCTTCCTCACCGGCGCGGATAGCGGCTTCCACCATCTCGTCCTCGGTCATCGTCGCCTCCTTGTTGGAATCCTCTACTTGGTTCTCGGCAGCCTCGGCGGCCGGGGCCTCGTTGGCCTCGGTATCGTCTGCGGCCTCTACGGGAATCTTCACGTCCTTCTCCTCAGAGTCAACGGGGGCGGCGCCAGCGGCGGCCGCCTCCGTGCGAGCTTTACGGGCGGACATGATTACTTGTCCTCGTCGTCCACAACCTCGTAGTCGGCGTCGACAACGTCATCGTCGGCAGGCTGGGCACCGGCGGCACCGTCGGTCTGCTGCTGAGCGTCGGCGTAGACAACCTGGGCCAGCTCGTAAGCCACAGACTGCAGGGACTCGCCGGCGGCCTTGATGGCCTCGACGTCAGAGCCCTCGAGCGCCTTCTTGGCGTCGGCGATAGCGGCCTCGGCCTTGGACTTCACATCGGCGGAAACCTTGTCGCCCAGCTCGTTGAGGGTCTGCTCGGTGGAGTAGCACAGGCTGTCGGTCTGGTTGCGGACCTCGACCTCTTCCTTCTGCTTCTTGTCCTCCTCGGCATGAGCCTCGGCGTCCTTGACCATACGATCGACTTCGTCGTCGGACAGAGCGGTGGAGCCGGAGATGGTGATCTGCTGCTCCTTGCCGGTGCCCTTGTCCTTAGCGGAGACCTTGACGATGCCGTTGGCGTCGATGTCGAAGGTAACCTCGATCTGCGGCACGCCGCGGCGGGCAGCCGGGATACCGGTCAGCTGGAACTTACCGAGCGACTTGTTGTCGCGGGCAAGCTCGCGCTCGCCCTGGAGCACGTTGATCTCGACGCTGGTCTGGTTGTCGGCAGCGGTGGAGTAAACCTCGGTCTTGGAGGTCGGGATCGTGGTGTTGCGGTCGATCATCTTGGTCATGATGCCGCCCATGGTCTCGACGCCCAGCGACAGCGGGGTAACGTCGAGCAGCAGGATGCCCTCGACGTCGCCGGTGAGCACGCCGCCCTGGACGGCAGCACCGTCGGCAACGACCTCATCGGGGTTCACGGACATGTTGGGCTGCTTGCCGGTCATGGTCTTGACGAGCTCCTGGACGGCGGGCATACGGGTGGAGCCGCCGACGAGGATGACCTCGGTCAGATCGGAGAGCTTAAGCTTGGCGTCGCGCAGGGCGTTGGTGACAGGCTGCTTGCAGCGCTCGAGCAGGTCGCGGGTGATCTTCTCGAACTCGGCGCGGGTCAGCGTGTAGTTGAGGTGCAGCGGGCCGGACTGGTTCATGGTAATGAACGGCAGGTTGATGGTGGTCTGCTGGGCGGCGGAGAGCTCCTTCTTGGCGTTCTCGGCGGCCTCCTTCAGACGCTGCAGGGCCATGGGGTCCTGACGCAGGTCGACACCGTTCTCCTGCTGAAACTTATCGGCCATCCAGTCGATGACGCGCTGATCCCAGTCGTCGCCGCCCAGGTGGTTATCGCCCGAGGTGGACAGAACCTCAAACACGCCGTCGGCGAGGTCGAGGATGGAGACGTCGAAGGTGCCGCCGCCCAGGTCGAAGACCAGGATGCGCTGGTCGGTGCCCTGCTTGTCCAAGCCATAGGCAAGAGCGGCAGCGGTCGGCTCGTTGACGATACGCTTGACGTTGAGGCCGGCGATCTTACCGGCGTCCTTGGTGGCCTGACGCTGGGCGTCGTTGAAGTAGGCCGGGACGGTGATGACGGCGTCGGTGACGGTCTCGCCCAGATATTTCTCGGCGTCGGCCTTCATCTTCGCGAGCGTCATGGCGCTCACCTGCTCGGCGGTGTAATCCTTGCCCTCGATGTCGACGACGGCACGGCCACCCTGACCCTCCTTGACCTCATACGGCACGGTCTTGATCTCGGAGGTGCACTCGGAGTACTTGCGGCCCATGAAGCGCTTGATGGAGAACACGGTGTTCTTGGGGTTGGTGACAGCCTGGTTCTTAGCGGCCTTACCCACGACGCGGTCACCGTCGGCACGGAAGCCCACGACGGACGGGGTGGTGCGGTCGCCCTCGGCGTTCACGATAATGGTCGGAGAACCGCCCTCGAGAACGGCCATTGCGGAGTTAGTAGTACCAAGGTCGATACCAAGAATCTTGCCCATTAGAAATTCCCTCTCTCTTGTGCGTTTGCACCGACTCGGCGGTCTGCCGAGCGGTGTTTCGGCTTGTCTTTCAGGATGTAGTGTATCCCCTTATGGGCCGGAATATACAAAATCTAAGTCAATTCATATAAGATTTCTTATTGCCGAGAGTTTAGGTTCGCAAATGCGCAGGTAGACGTACTGTTTGAGTTCTGGGCAAATCTATTGAGATCTATGTAGAGATGGCTGAGGTTTGGGTCGGAGCCACACGGAGCGGTCTTGGGACGACCCCGAGGAAAGCGCGACCCATTTTAGACGTCAATTCTGGGACACGCTTTCCAAAAGTTCGCTCAATCGCTCATTATTACGAGTCACCTTTAGCTAACATTTACGCAGCTCAACGGCCCCACCTGCACGTTTTTTAGTAAACCTTGGCATACTCGGCGAACGGTATGAAGATGCCGGCCAGAGGGTATTGCAAGCAGTCGCTCCCGTGGTATCTTTTTGCCCGAATCAAACCGGCGCGCATCGTCTGTAGCGTCGGTCAACAGAGAGGAAACTACCATGGCTCATCCCGTAATTGATGCTGACGAGTGCATCGCTTGTGGCGTTTGCGTCGACACCTGCCCCGCTGGCGTTCTGGAGCTCCAGGACGTCGCCACCGTCGCTGACGAGGACTCCTGCGTCGCCTGTGGCGCTTGCCAGGACGCTTGCCCCGCTGGCGCGATCACCGAGATCGTCGAGGAGTAACAACTCCCCACTTGCACACTCAAAAGTACACCGTGCACAAAAAAGGAGGCCTCCGCATCGCCGCGGAGGCCTCCTTTTTTGTTCGGATAACTAATTTGGCACCGTCGCAGGTTGAGCTCACGTCAGCGAAAACGCCCCTAAGCGAGCAAGGTGACGTGAAAGAGGAGGGAAGCGTACTTTTGTACGCGACCGACGATTGAACGTCAGATTGCCGCTTAGGGGCGTTTGCAGCGTCAGCTACGATAGATCGTCCTCGTAGGGCATTAGGTCCGCCAAGTAGCCTTTTTCCTTGAGCATGGCCTCGATCTCGTCGAGGGTTTGCTCATCCTCTGCCGCAATGCGATGGAAGTGATAGCCGCTCGTCACCGTTAGTAATGGAAAGCTCTTGCCGCTCTCGATATCGTGCAGGTAGCGCTCAACATCGCGACGATTGCGGATGTCCAGGTCGGCTGTGATCTTACCGTACACGCGGTGATTGACGATCACGTTGAGCACGGCGCCTCCGGCGTCGACGATACTCGTGAGCTCATCGCCTGCCTGCTCCACGCCGTGGCGAACCTTGACCAGGCGCGTGGGCACGGCGGGGCTGCTGGGGGCCTCCTGCAGCACGTAGCCGCGATTGGTCGCCACGATATCGTGCCCGTCGGCGCGCAGCAGAGCGATGTCTTGCACGACAATCTGGCGGCTCACACCCACCTCGCGGGCAAGTGCGCTGCCCGAAACGGGCTCCTTGGCTTCCTCGAGCACGCCCATGATGGCACGGCGACGCTCGCGGGCGTCCATTATTTACCGTCCAGCAGACGCAGGTGCTTAAGCGAGAGGTCGAGAATCGGCGCAGAGTGCGTCAGCGCCCCCGAGCTAATAAAGTCAACGCCCAGGTCGGCGAGCGCGCGGATATTGCTGGCGTCCACGTTGCCCGAGCACTCGGTCTTGGCGCGGCCGGCGATAAGCTCAATCGCAGCAGCCATGTCGTCGTGGGTCATGTTGTCAAACATGATGATGTCGGCGCCGGCCTCCACAGCCTCGCGCACCATGTCCAGGTTCTCGCACTCGATCTCGACCGTCGTGGTAAACGATGCATGGGCACGAGCCATCTCGATCGCACGCGTCACACCGCCGGCGGCATCGATGTGGTTGTCCTTGAGCATGACGGCCGTCGACAGGTTGTAACGGTGGTTGCTGCCGCCGCCGATCTCAACCGCCGCCTTCTCAAACACGCGCATGCCTGGCGTGGTCTTGCGCGTGTCGACGAGCACGGTCTTGGTGCCCTCGAGCGCCGCGGCCATGCTGTGCGTGTAGGTAGCGATGCCGCTCATGCGCTGCAGGTAGTTGAGCGCCACGCGCTCGCCCGAAAGCAGCACGCGCGCGTCGCCGCGCACCTGACCCACGTGGTCGCCGGCGCGTACCTCGTCGCCATCGGCAACGTCGAGCAGCACCGAGCTCTGCGAATCCAGCAGCTCAAAGGTGCGGGCAAACACATCCAAGCCGGCGATGATGCCGTCGGCCTTGGCGATAAGCTCCACCGTGGCGGGACGCGCCGTGGGGCACACGCTCGCCGTGCTCACGTCCTCAAAGGTAATGTCCTCGCGCAGAGCCTGCAGAATCAGATCATCGGCGACGAGCTTCATGGTAATGGGATTCATGGTCTACTCCTCTGCGGCCTGCGTGCCGGCAGCACGGGCCAGATCATCGATTGCAAGGGTATCGGCGCTCAGGGCGCGATGGCGTCCATCAAGCGCGGGCTCGCCGGCCTGCTCCACGGCCAGCGACTCGCCGGTACGCATATACCACGCGGCGCGACGACCCCAGACCAGTGCCTCGAGCAGGCTGTTTGATGCAAGGCGGTTCTTGCCGTGAACGCCGTTGCAAGCCGTCTCGCCCGCGGCGTAGAGCTCGGGCATCGAGGTGCGGCCGTCCTTGTCGACCCACACGCCGCCCATAAAGTAGTGCTGCGTGGGCGTGACGGGGATGGGCTCGTCCAAGATGTCGCGGCCGTCCTCCAGGCAGCGTGCGCGAATGTTGGCAAAGTGCCCGGTCACCACATCGCACTCGACAGGGGCAAAGCTCAGCCACTCGTGCTCGGTGCCGTCCTGCTTCATCTGCTCGCGAATGGCGGCGGCGACCACATCGCGCGGCTGAAGCTCGTCGGTAAAGCGCTCGCCGGCGGCGTTGAGCAAAATCGCGCCCTCACCGCGGCAGCTCTCGCTGATCAGGAAGGTGCGGCCCGGCTGCGGCGAGAACAGCCCCGTGGGGTGAATCTGCACGTAGTCCAGGTGCTCCATCTTAATGCCATGCTCCTGAGCGATGTAGCAGGCATCGCCCGTGAGCTGCGGGTAGTTGGTCGAATGGTCGTATACGCCGCCGATACCGCCCGTCGCCCACAGCGTGTGGCGGGCATGGATCTTAAACGGCTCGCCGGCATGTACGCCCTCGGCGGCGTTTCCCAGCTCGTCGGCGGGACGAACCGAGTTGCCCTCGTCCACGGGAACGGCGACGACGCCGGTGCACACCGTGGCGCCGTCACGCTCGCCCGTCAGGATGTCGGTCATGGCCACGCGCTCAAAAATCTGCACGTTATCCAGCTTGCGAACGGCCTGGAGCAGCTTGGTTGTGATCTCCTTGCCCGTAATGTCGGCATGGAAGGCAATGCGCGGGCGGCTGTGCGCGCCCTCGCGGGTAAAGTCGAGGCTGCCGTCGGCCTTGCGCTCAAAGTCCACGCCCATCGCCAGCAGGTCGTTAATGACCGAGCGGCTCGATCGGATCATGATGTCGACGCTCTCGCGGCGGTTCTCGTAGTGGCCAGCGTGCATAGTGTCCTCAAAGAAGGCATCGTAGTCAGAGCCTTCGGGCAGCACGCAGATTCCGCCCTGAGCGAGCATCGAATCGCACTCGTCGACCGCGCCCTTGGAGAGCATGATCACGCGCGTGCTCGTCGGCAGATTGAGGGCAGTGTACAAGCCCGCCACGCCGCAGCCGGCAATGACGACATCGCACTCCATGTCGGGGTATTGCTTGGTTTCCACAGGAATCCTCTCCCTTGTAATGTGACTGGGGAACCGCCCCTCATGTCACATCGTTCTAGCGCGCCGCGTACTCGAGCATGCGGTCGAGCGTGAGCTTGGCCTGGTCGGCAGCCTCGTCCGACACGCCGATCTGCACCTCGCCCTCGCCTGTCTCCAGGCAGTGCACGAGCTTTTCGAGCGTGATGAGATCCATGTTGACGCAGGTGGGCTGCACCGCGGGGAAGTAAAATTTTTTGCCGGTACCCTGGCAGCGGCGCTCGAGCTCGTAGAGTACGCCGCGGACCGTCACGATGATGAACTCACTCGCGTCCGACTCCTCGGCGTACTTGATGATGCCGGCGGTGGAGCCGATGTAGTCGGCCTCGGCAAGGACATCGGCCTTGCACTCGGGGTGCGCCAGCACGAGCGCGTTGGGGTGCGCTTCCTGCGCGTCAACGATCTGCTCGACGGTGATGATGTGGTGGCGCGGGCAGTAGCCCTTGTTGAGGATGACGTGCTTTTGCGGCACCTGCTCGGCTACGAAGCGACCGAGGTTTTGGTCGGGAATGAACAGGACATGCTGCTGCGGCAGCTCGGACACGATCTTGACGGCGTTGGAGCTGGTGACACACACATCACTCCAGCTCTTGATTTCAACCGTCGAGTTGACGTAGCAGACCACGGCAAGGTCGTCGCCGTACTCGGCGCGCGCCGCGTCGACCGTCTCGCGCTTGACCATGTGCGCCATGGGGCAGTCCGCACCCGGCTCGGGCAGTAGCACGGTCTTGGTGGGGTTGAGCAGCTTGGCGCTCTCGCCCATAAACTCCACGCCGCACAGCACGATGGTCTGCTGCGGCAGGCTCTTGGCAAGCTTTGCCAGGTAGAAGCTATCGCCGACGTAATCGGCAACGGCTTGGACCTCGGGCGCCACATAGTAGTGCGCCAAGATCACCGCATCACGTTGGGTTTTTAGTTGCTGAATGGCCTCGACGAGCTCTGCGGGCACCAGTGCCGCGCGCTCTGTTGCCGTCGTTGCCGATGCCAAGCCGGCCGCGATATCGCGTGCAAGCTCCGACGCATCCATGTTCGCGCTCTGTGCCATCAAGGCCCCTCTCTTTTGGCGAATCTTGGGGCTTTAGTATGACACCTAGGTTTACAGCTGACAAGACAGCTGTAAACCTAGGTGTAAAGTTGAAATAAAGATTCAATCATGTGGCAGGTCCATATTCGAACTGGCAAGCTGAGGATAGCTGAGCTCTCGATGGCGCAGGAGGCATCTTTCGCCACCGCAATACCGCTTGGCGCGAGTTGCACGCCGTGGGGCGCAAACGGTCCGCACCCCCGCAAGCGGCGCGTACCCGATGTGGCAAAATCGAACTACTTAAGGGGGCCGAATGCTCAAGATTATTGCCTGCGACGATGATGTCGCTTTTCTAGATAGACTGCACCGGGTGATCGACCGTTGGTCGACCGAGACGGGCACGGCGGTCGAT
>CABUUK010000055.1 GCA_902494765.1 uncultured Collinsella sp. | reverse complement strand
CGGCGACATCAACATTCCCGCACTGCTGGCCAAGCAGATTATCCTGGGCGCGGGCCTGGGCCTTGCCATCGGCTGGGCGGCGGGCCGTCTGATTGAACGCGCGCACGCAACGGCCGAGGGCGCGCAGACCATCTTCTTGTTCGCCGTGGCGATCGTCGCCTACGCGCTACCAAGCTATCTGGGCGGCAACGGCTTTTTGGCCGTATACCTGGCCGGCATTGTGCTGGGTGCGAGCGACATCACCGGCAAGGTCGAGATGGCGCACTTCTTTGACACCCTCACCGAGATGGCCGAGATGACGATCTTCTTCTTGCTCGGCCTGCTCGTCACGCCCGCACGCCTACCACAGATGCTGCTGCCGGGCCTGGCGCTCATGGCGTTTATGCTCTACGTGAGCCGCCCCATCGCCGTCGGCGTGCTCCTGGCGCCCTTTAAGACGAACCCCCGCCAGGTCGCGCTCGTAAGCTGGGCGGGCCTGCGCGGAGCAGCTTCGGTCGTGTTTAGCCTCTTTGCCGTGGTGGCCGGCGTTCCCGGCGGACACGACCTGTTTGACCTGGTGTTTGTGATTGCCGTGTCGAGCATTGTGGTGCAGGGCTCGCTGCTGCCGGCGGTGGCGAAGAAGCTCGATATGATCGATGCGACCGGCGACGTGCGCCGCACCTTTAACGACTACCGCGACGAGGACGGCATGTCGTTTGTAAAGCTCAAGGTGTGCGCTGGACATCCGTTTGCCGGACGCTCGCTCGCGGACATTGGCAGCGCCACAAATATGCTCGTGGTCCTGGTGCTGCGCGACGGGGCGCACCCGGTACTGCCCAATGGCGACACCGTGATCCAGGAAGGCGATCTGCTGGTGATGGCCGCGCCGACGTTTGAAGAGCGTACCGAAGTTACGCTGCGCGAGGTCACCGTGACTCCCCACGGTCGCCTGGCCGGCCAGCGCCTGTGCGATGTGCCGCAAGGCAAACATCCGTTTATTGTGGTGATGCTCAAGCGCGAAGGCCAAACGATCATCCCCGACGGCAACACCCTAATATACGCCGGCGACGAAGCCGTCATCGCCACGCTAGCATCGTAGTGACTAGGAGGTAGCTACTTTAGGACGAAGAGATCAAGCGCCTAGGAACCTCATGTCTTCGCTCGCAGATTTGGATTTGCCTGAGGAGTAAAGCACCCCTCCCCCATGTAACCATCCTGTAAATCATAGCGACGCACTCGAGTTTTACCGTGATGCGGTCGCGCCTGGCGCTCCACTGTGCTAAAGTAACCCGAACGTCCAAACGACTACAAGGGGGAACTAGAAGATGGCACGTGTGCACAACTTCTCAGCTGGCCCGGCCGCGCTGCCTACAAGCGTGCTCGCCGAGATCGCCGACGAGATGATGGACTACCGCGGTTGCGGCATGTCCGTGCTCGAGATGAGCCATCGATCTAGTATGTACCAGCAGATCATCGACGACGCCGAGGCAACCCTGCGCCGCCTGCTGAGCATCCCTGACAACTACCGTGTCCTGTTTTTGCAGGGTGGCGCCACGCTGCAGTTTGCGGGCATCCCCATGAACCTCATGCGCCGCGGCCGCGCCGGCTACGTTGTGACCGGCAACTTTGCCAACAAGGCGTACAAGGAGGCCGCCAAGTACGGCGAGGCCGCGCTGCTCGCGAGCTCCGAGGACACCAACTTCGACCGCATTCCCAACATGGTCGACATCAACGCGCGTATTGCCGCCGAGGCCGCGGGCGACGGGCTCGACTACGTCTACATCTGCCAGAACAACACCATCTTTGGCACCATGTTCCACGAGCTGCCCGATTGCGGCGACGTGCCCCTGGTCGCCGATGTCTCGAGCTGCTTCCTGTCGCAGCCGCTCGACGTCGAGCGCTACGGGCTCATCTATGCCGGCGCTCAGAAAAACGCCGGTGCCGCAGGCGTGACCGTGGTCATCGTGCGCGACGACCTCATTGCCGACGGCCCGGCCTTTGCGCAGACGCCGCAGTACATGGACCTTAAGACCCAGGCCGCCAAGGGTTCCATGCTCAACACGCCCAACACCTTTGGCATCTACGTATGCGGCAAGGTGTTCCGCTGGGTTGAGCAGACCGGCGGACTTGCCGCCATGGCCGAGCGCAACTGGGCAAAGGCCAACCTGCTCTACGACCTGCTCGAGAACAGCAAACTGTTCCATGGCACCACGCAGGCAGACAGCCGTTCCATCGCCAACGTCACGTTCCGCACCAGCGACGCCAAGCTCGACGCCGCCTTTGTCGCGGGCGCGGCCGAGCACCAGATCCAAAACGTCAAGGGCCATCGCCTCGTCGGCGGCATGCGCGCCAGCGTGTACAACGCCGTCACCATGGAGGACGTGCAGGCGCTGGCCACGTACATGAAGGACTTCGAAGCGCAGCATAGTTTGAGTCCGCGATCTAACTAGCCCGCAACACGCGGGCCGACCAGCCACCTCAGACCACCCTGTTTAGATCAAAACCTGCTAAGGAGTTTTTCCATGCGTAAGATTAAGACCATCGACGACATCACTAAAGACGGCAAAGTTGAGTTTGGCGAGGGCTACGAGTTTGTGGGCACCGCCGAGGAGGCCGACGCCATCCTGATGCGCTCGACCGACCTGCACGGCTACGAGCTGCCCGAGGGCATCCGCGCCATCGCCCGCTGCGGCGCCGGCGTCAACAACATCCCCGTCGAGGAGTACGCCAAGAAGGGCGTCGTCGTCTTTAACTCCCCCGGCGCCAACAGCAACGCCGTCAAGGAGCTCGTCCTGGGCATGCTGGTGCTCTCGAGCCGCGGCGTGGTGCAGTCGATGAACTGGGTGCGCGACAACGCCGACGACCCCGAGATCCAGGTCGACGCCGAGAAGGCCAAGAAGGCCTTTGTGGGCCGCGAGCTCAAGGGCAAGCGCATCGGCGTCATCGGTCTGGGCAACGTAGGCTCCAAGGTCGCCAACGCCTGCGTCAATCTGGGCATGGACGTCTACGGCTACGATCCGTTCATTTCCGTTGAGCACGCGTGGGTGCTGAGCCGCGAGGTGCAGCGCGTGGGCACGCTCGAAGATCTCTGCCGTGGCTGTGATTACCTCACGGTGCACGTGCCCAGCAAGGCCGACACCATCGGCATGATCAGCACCGAGCAGATCAACCTGCTGGCCCCGGACGCCGTGCTCATCAACTACGCACGCGAGACCATCATTGACGAGGATGCCGTTGACGCCGCCCTGCGCGAGGGCAAGCTGAGCTGGTTTAGCTGCGATTTTGCCACGCCCAAGACCGTCAAGATGCCCAACACGTTTATCACCACGCACTCGGGCGCCGGCACTGGCGAGGCCGAGGCCAACTGCGCCGACATGGCCATCAGCGAGCTTAAGGATTACCTGGAGAACGGCAACATCGCGCACAGCGTCAACTACCCCGCCTGCAGCATGGGCAAGGCGCGCGCCGCAAGCCGCATCGCCTGCCTGCACGCCAACGTGCCCAACATGATCGGTCAGATCACGGCAATCCTGGCCAAGGACAATGCCAACGTGCAGCGTATGACCAACGAGTCTGCCGGCGAGAACGCCTACACCATGTTCGACACCGACGAGCACCTGGACAGCAGCACCATCGAGGCGCTCAAGCAGATTCCGTCGATGTATCGCGTGCGCGTGATCAAATAGCGCCGGCTGATCTGACGGGCAGTTCCCCATGTGGCCTGCCCGTTACTGACATTGAATGCCCGCGGGGGCGCCTTTCGCACGAGAGGCGCCCCCGTTTTTGTGAGCGCTCCATTAAATGCACCGAGCCGCTTCTTGACATACAATTTGTATGTTGACCTAACTATCTGTGAGGTGCCTATGGTTGATACAGATTTTGCTTGGCGGCTTACGCAAGGGCTCGTGCGGATCGACAGTTCCGACCCAGGTGCGTATGAGGGCGAGATTGAACGCTATATCAAAGTGTTGGTTGAGGCTCAATTGGAGCGGTTGAGTCATCCGGTGCTCCATGCCGTGCAGGTTGAGGAACTCGAGGTGCTGACCGGACGCCGCAATCTCATGGTCACCGTGCCCGGTTTGAGCGACGAGCCACGGCTCGTCTACATCTGCCACATGGATACAGTCACCTTGGGCGACGGCTGGGACGCGGACATTACGCCGCTCGGGGCGGTCGTGCGCGACGGCAAGCTCTACGGCCGCGGCGCCTGCGATATGAAGGGTGGCCTGGCCTGTGCCATTGCCGCACTGGTCCATACGCTCGAGCGCGTGGCGGCGGATGGCGCGCTGCCCCGCCGCGGCTTTTCGCTCATCTGCTCGGTCGACGAGGAAGACTTTATGCGAGGCTCCGAGGCAGCCATCGATGCCGGCTGGGTCGGTTCGCGCGAATGGGTGCTGGACACCGAGCCCACCGACGGACAGATCCAGGTGGCGCACAAGGGGCGTACGTGGTTCGAGATTGAAATGGATGGCGTGACGGCGCATGCAAGCCGGCCCTGGAAGGGCGCGGATGCCGTCGCCGCCATGGCCGAGGTCGTGTGTTCGCTCCGTCGCGCGTTTGTGGCGCTGCCCGCGCACGATGAGCTGGGGCCTTCGACCATCACGTTCGGCCAAATCGAGGGCGGATATCGCCCCTACGTCGTACCCGACCGCGCCAAAGTCTGGGTCGACATGCGCCTGACCCCGCCGACCGATACGGCCGCCGTAACGCGCATGGTAGAGCAGGCCATCGCCGTCGCCGAAGCCGCCATTCCCGGTTGCCACGGCAGCTACGTCGTGACGGGCGACCGCCCCGCCATCGAGCGCGACCCAAACTCTCCCCTTCTAGCAGCGCTCAAGCGTGCCGCCGATGACGTGACGGACGCGGACACGACCGTTGGCTTCTTTACCGGCTACACCGACACCGCCGTCATTGCCGGCAAGACAGGTAACCGCAATTGCATGAGCTACGGTCCCGGGTCGCTCGCGCTCGCGCACAAGCCCAACGAATATGTGCCCCACGCCGATATCGTTCGTTGTCAGCAGGTGCTAATCGCGCTCGCCGATAACGTGCTCTGGGACGCGAGCGGCCAAGTTGGGGCATAATAAGCCGCGAACAAACCGACTCGCGCGTTAGGACCGCCCATGAAAGCACTTCCGTTTCCCTGCATCCGCCCGGCTCAGGACCGCGTGCTCGAGGCGCTGCCTGCAATGGGCAGCATCCTAAGCGGCAACGATGCCCTGCGCGGAGCCATTGCCGATGGTCTGATGCTCAAGGACCCGGGTGCGGCGTATTACGTGTACGAATGCTCGGGCGAGCCGGGACGTGTGACGGGTGTCGTGGCGATCTGCCCGACGAGTGTACTTGCGGGCGGCAAGGGCGATGCCAGCGCCGACGTGGCCGCCGCCGCGCGCGCGATCGCCGAACTCAAAGTTCAGCCGCGCCCCGTGTCGCTCGCCTACGAGGCGTCGCCCGTCATGGACATCATCCTGGGCGCTGCCAAAGAGGGCGCCTCGCTCTACGCCGTCACCGACCCCGCGGGCATTACGCACCGCGTGTGGGAGGTCAAGCGCGAGGACGCTGTTGCCGCCATCCGTGCCATGCTCGACCAAGTACCAGAGCCGGCACTGGCCGACGACCCCGCCTACGCTGCCGCGCTGGCCGGGGCGTCGCAGCTGCTGGCCGATGAGGCCCGTGCCGCCGGAACGTACACCGGCAAGGAGCCGTTCAACTTTGCCGTAGCTGCGCTCTTCCCCGCCGCGCAGGTCAGCGGCGGCGCGCCGCAGGTTCCGACGGGTCTGCTCACGCACCAAGTCGCGCGGTTCTAGCAAGACCAGACCGTCCAGCACAAAAATCGGCAGCTCAACAAACAGGGGGCGGAGATGCAGCAGGTACATGCATCTCCGCCCCTTTTGCGTCGAGAAGTTATGCCGGCGACCCGTGCCGCCACGCTCACGTTATCCCCGCTGCGGGCCTGCTGCCGCCACGAGCGGTTCAAGCCCCAGCTCGCGTGCGTAATCCTCCTGCGTAAAAATCTCAATCAGCTCAAACGTGTCGGATTCGTCGTCAAACGCAAAATGCAGCACTGAGCAGTTGCCCGGCACGCGTTCGCGCTCGTCGGCCGCCGCGCCCCGCACGTGGTCCAAAAACTCCTTGATAGCCGAACCGTGGCTCACCGCGAGCACGCACTCGTGGTCCGGACGTCGCATAAGATCGGTTATCGTCGCCGCCATGCGCTCGCGCACCTGCATCTGGCCCTCGCCGCCAAACTGACGATAGAAATCTCGCCACGGGCGCTCGGGCATAAGCATCACGCGCTCGGCCTCAAAGTCGCCAAAGAACCACTCACGCAGACCGTCCAGGCGCTCGTACGCCAAGCCCGGCCACAGGTTGGCGATAGTCTGCTCGGTGCGATGAAGTGTGGAGGTGTAGGCATGATCGGGTTCAATGCCGCGCGCACGTAAGAACATGCCGGCACGCGCCGCCTGGTCGCAACCCAACTGCGTAAGCGGCGAGTCACTCCAACCCTGAATAATGCGCTTAAGGTTGAATATTGTCTGCCCATGACGAACCAGATACAGGTCTTTATTCATAGGGGTCCTTTCGTTCGTTACCAATCAAGGAGCGAAAACGCACCGTCGCAATAGCCAAAATGAAGCACGGCACCGTTGTCGGGTAGCTCTCCCCTGCCAGTCACATACTCAAGAAACTCCTGGCAGGAAGAGCCGTGGGAGACTGCCAGCACACAGTCGTGCTGCGGCCTGGCCATGATGTGGGACAGCGCCGCGACCATGCGCGACTGGAGCTCGCCTTCAGACTCGCCACCAAAGGCCACCGGATAATCACCCCAGGGCTGCGGCGGCATCTCGCGATTTGATGTACCCTCCAGCGAGCCCAAATGCCACTCGCGCAGGTCATCGACCAGCTCTATCGAGCGGCCCTCACCAGCAATTAGCTCAGCCGTATGCCGCGCCCGGCCCAACGGCGAGGAATACACACGGTCAAAGGTCACGCCACGCGCCTCAAACGCCGCGCGCGTCGCCAGCGCCTGCTCGCGCCCGCGCGCCGTAAGCGGCGAATCGTGCCCACCCTGCAAAATGTTCTGCACATTGAGCTCAGTCTGCCCATGCCGCACCAAATACAAATCTGCCACACGTCCTCCCCTCGCACCACCGCAAAGGGGACAGGTACCTTTGTGGTGGTTTACCGCCGGATCACACCGCGGTGACGCTCAGCTACACCAGTACGTCGGCAAGCGGGCGCTTGGGTACGTGGTGCACCTGCGCCTCGTCGCGCCAGTAATTAATTGAGCCGTCGGGGTTGGAATCGATCGCATCGATCACCTGCGTCTCGGCCGGAACGCCAAACGCCATGATCAGCTTGAGCTCATACTTGTCGCTATCGAGCCCCATGGCATCGATCGCGTGGGGCGTAAAGGCCTTGAACATGCAGGCAGCCACCTCGGGCGTGGCGCTGCGGGCGGCGAGCATCATCGTCTGCGCGGCAATGCCCGTGTCGACCTCAGTAATAGGAGCGGCGGGCTTACCCGGAACGGCGCGCTCGGCAAGAATCGCGATGTAGCCGGTCGGGCGCTCGCCCTCATCGGGACCCGGCCAATCCTTGAGCGCACCGGCCCATGCAAGCTCGTCAAATACACGCGCGCAGTCCTCTGCACCGCTTACCACATGAAAACGCAGACGCTGAGCATTGGCACCACAGGGAGTCAGGTGCGCCAGCTCCGCCAGCTCAAGCAAAAGCTCACGCGGCACGCGCATGGACTCGTCAAAGCGACGGCACGTGCGGGCGCAGCGAACCAACGCATCAAACGCGTCCAAGCCGAGCTTTTCGCAACCCTGCTTTGCCATCGACTCAGCGCTTACCGGCGCTGCGGGAACTGCTTCGTTCATAGGGACCCCCAATTTCGGGCAATTGTTCTTAGGAAAATCTAACCTAAAACCTAGGCAATAACGAACAGGGCTGCAATGTTCTACACCTGTTGAATAGAAAATCGCGACGTGGGGAACAACGGAAACAATTCGGGGCCTTTGGGTTACGTTTCGCCCTCCCCGACCCATACGCCAGCGCCTTTAGGCGATACTGGTTGTAACGATCAAGGCTTACGCCGCACGGAAAGGAGACATTATGGGCATCTTTAAGAATGATGACCAAAAATCGAGCCAGTTTGGATTTGACGAGAAAAGCATGGCAGGCAAGGCCGTCAAGGCCGTGCGCTGGATTTACGCCATCACGGGCGTCTTGGCGCTCGTCGCCGGCATCGCACTGCTGTTTGCGCCCGCCAAGTCCCTCGTCTTCTTAACGACCGTCTTGGGCTTCTACTTTGTGATCACGGCCGCGATCAGGCTGTTTACCGCTGTTTTCGAGCCACTGCTGCCCACCGGCTGGCGCGTGACGAGCATCATCTCCAACCTACTCATTATCTTGGGCGGCGTCATAATCCTGCGCAACCAGGCCTTCTCGACCGCGACGCTCACCACGATGGTGGTTATCGTGGCCGGCTTTGGCTGGATCGTCGAAGGTGTCATGTCCATTCTGGAGTCCGAGCTTTCGTCCAACCGCGCCCTCGCCATCCTGAGCGGCGCACTTTCCATCATCGCCGGCATGTTCGTGTTTATCTATCCGCTGTGGTCGGCCAAGATGCTCGTCATCTTTAGCGGCGCCGCGCTGCTGGTGTTTGGCGTAACACTGATTGTTCGTGCTATTCAATTTGGCAAACTGGTGCACTAGATGCCACGAACGCTCTTTATTGATGCAGACGCCTGCCCGGTCACGCGCGAGTCGATTGACTGCGCGCGGCGGGTGGGCGTCGCCGTTGTTATCGCCGGCAACAGCACGCAAAACCTGGAACGGCACATTCGCCGCGACGACCCGCGCGATGCCGAGCACGCGCGACGCGGATTTTGGGTCACGACGCTCGATGTGAGCGTGGGCGCCGACAGCGCCGACTTTGCCATTGTCGAACGCCTGCAGGCGGGCGACGTGGTCGTGACGCAGGACATTGGCTTGGCGAGCATGGTGCTCGGGCACGATGCCGCCGCCATCGGCGTGCGCGGGCGCGTCTACGACAAAGCGACCATCGACATGCAGTTGTTTATTCGCCACGAGGAAAAGAAGGTGCGACGCGCCGGCGGACGCACCCGCGGTCCGGCAGCATTTACCAGCGAAGACCGCGCCCGCTTTAAACGCAACCTCACCGAGTTGCTGCACTAACCAAGGTAGATTTTTAGGACATGCCTAAAAATCTACCTTTTTGTTTTGGCGATTGACGCGCATCCAACGCCCAAGTCATGGCGGTAGATTTTACGGAATACCCCAGTTTTTACGGCCTATCCCAAACATCTACTTAGAGGCCAACGGCGGAAAGGATGAGACCCCAGCCCGCGCCGATAACGTACATCATAATCAGGAACACGACGTTTTCGCGGGCGCTGCGGTTGGTACGGAACAGCACCAGGTAGCCCACGCCGGCGGAGATAAGCGTGCCGGCGAGCATCGGTGCCAGCTGCAGCGCACCTTCCAGATACAGCTGCGTGATGACGACGCTGGCCGAGCAGTTGGGAATCAGGCCGACAAGCGCCGAGCCCAGAACCGCAAGCGTCTCGTTACCGCGCAGGAACTGCTCAATCGCCGATTCGCCGAACGTCTCGAGCACGGCGACCAGAATCAGCGTCACCAGAAAGATGAATACTGATACCTGTATGGTGTGCGAGATCGCACTGCGGATAATCGACAGAACGGGCGCGCCCTCGTGGGAGTGGTCGTGGCTGTGGCCGTGGTGGTGCTCATGCTCGCCCATGTGACCGTGATCATGGCTGTGTCCGTGGTCGCGCTCATGTTCATCTTCATCATCATCGCAACCGCAATGGTCGCGCTCGCATAACTCGTGGATGTGGTCGGCGCTCACGCCCGCCTCGGCCACCTCGTCGATGATGTCACCGCCAGTGTGGTCGTCGTGCGCGCAGTTCACGTGGGCCGGGTTGGCCGCGGTTCCCAGCACGGTACGGCGAATCGCCGCATGCGCGCGAGCGTTACGACGAAGGCCGCGGATAGCCGCGTCCACGATAAAGCCCGTGACCAGCGCGATCAGTGCCTTCGAAGCCAAAAGCATCGCCATGGTCTGCACGGGAACCTGCTCGGCAAGTAGCAGCGGCAGCATCTCGTCGGAGGTCGAAAGGAACACCGCCACCAACGTGCCCAAGGTCACGACACGACCGGCGTACAGCGTGGCCGCCATTGCCGAAAAGCCGCACTGCGGCACCATGCCCAGCAACGAGCCAACCACGGGGCCCGCGGCACCGGCGCGCTTGATGGCGCCGTTAACGCTGTCGCCCGCAACGTGCTCCAGGGTCTCGAGGGCCAGATACGTCACCAACAAAAACGGCACCAGCGACAGCGTGTCCTTGCCGGCGTCGAGCAGAATATCTATCAGTAAATCCATGACGGATGGAACCTTTCGTGTCTTTCGGCAGCATTGTAAAAGTCCTAGCGGTCAACTAGGGTATTGTAGTTGACCTAGGCGTGGTGCCAATAGTTGCCCATGGTAAACTATCATCTCGCCATAACTCAGTAACCCCGAGCCGCGCGACGCGGCCCGTCCAAGGAGCAGCCTATGAACGTTTCGCAAGCACTTGAATACGAGCGCCAGCCGTTTATTCCCATGTTTATCTATGGCGACCACGGCGCCATGGAGTCCGAACGCCAGAAGGGCGAAGAGGCCCTTAAGGTGCTCGAAACCGAGTACTTTACCGCCGAGGGCGACCCCAGCTTCGACTTTGCCACCGTGCGCGACCTGGCTGACCGCAACCGCGACCTGTGCGACCAGATTGGCGAGGCGCGCCTGCGCAACGTGACGCCCGCGACGCTTTCGCGCGGTCTGTCCGACGCCGACACCTGCGCCGCCATCGGCAAGATGCAAAAGCGCACCGCCGCGTCCGTCATGCGCGAGATCCGCGGCGACCGCGACGCGCTCGGCGTGGCCTACGCCCGCAAGCCCATCCAGGGCACCGTGCTCGGTATCGACATCGAGACCACCGGCCGTGCACCCGAGCGCGGCTATATCATCAACGTGGGCTGGGAGATCATGGAGCTCACCAGCGACGCCGTCCCGCATGACGCCGAGGCACACTACTGCGGCCTGCCCGACATCTACCGCGGCGAGGATGTGCCGCTATCGAACATCCATCACATTACCTGGGACGACATCGACGGCAAAAAACCATTCCGCGAGAACAAGGAACTGCAGAAGCAGCTGCTCAAACTTATGAAGAAGTACCCGTACATGGCGCATAACGCCGCGTTCGAAGACAGTTGGTTCAAGATCCACCTGGACGGTTACGCCGAGGCACGCCGCGCCGGCAAGATCATCGTCATCGACTCGCGCCAGATCTGCCGCAGCCTGGATGCCGACGTCCGCTCGCTCCCCCGCGAGTCCGCGCCCGCCGCGCTCGAGAACTGGGCGCGCCGCCGTGGCACCCTCGCCGCCGACGCCAACGAGCAGCACCTGGGCCTCGACGACACCGACCTCATGCTCCGCACGGTTCAGGCCGAGTTCAACCTCAAGAACCTGTTTGCCAAGTAGAAACGTCTACGACAAACTCCGACGTAGATCACGAGCGGCCTCGCAGCGGGAAACCCCGCAGCGGGGCCGCCCTACGTTCCACAGATAGATCTGCCATCACAAATTCTGAACCCTCATTTTGAACGATTTCGACCAATTCCCAACACGCAATTCGTTGTCGGATGGTGATACATCGATATCAAATGTGCAGCAATTGAGTATTTATATGCTATAGCTAAGCTGCGAAAACTTTTATTTAGGGCATACCAACTCATAATTGCGTCAAGCTTTTGGACAGCATTTGGTTAGACCTCTAAAACGGCTTTTCCACTCAGTGCCATCAACACGGCATTAGCTGACACGATATATACCATGAGTATCGTATTGTCACATACCACTGCAAAAGCGGTCTACCAGGCCGCGCATTCGGTGTCTGCGAAAGGCATCGAATCCTGTAGTCCTGCCGCGATTTACGGATCATGTCCCACCGGAACGCTCCTTGACGCAGCCACAGAATGGCTCACCAAACATGATGTTTCCCTCGACGCAAATGATTCCCTCGAGGTGATGGTGTTTGATCGCAGGAATGCGCGCTATGCAATGAACTGTCAGTGCCACGTTTCTTCAAAACGATTCTCGAACTCACGCTTTATAGAGCTCAAAGATGGCATCTTCATTGTTGGCGTTGAACTTTGCGCACTTCAGGCCGCCACCTATCTTTCTTTTCGCGAACTAGTGGAGTACTACTTTGAACTGTGCAGCGCTTACTCCCTTGGAACCGGCTCTTCCACCTCTTATAACGAGCGTTTCGCGCTCACCTCGACCGAGAGGCTAAAACAGTTCTTTAATTCCATTACCAGATGCGACGGTCTGGCCCTTGCCCGAAAGGCGATCCAATGTGTGCGCGACGGATGCCGGTCTCCTATGGAAACAGCCTTTGTCATGATGCTAACGCTGCCCAAAAGCGAAGGAGAGCTTGGTATTAAGGGAATTGAGACCGATTACGAGGTGCAGGTCACCACTGCCGCAAAGAATCTCACGAGACGCAAAAAGTTCTTTATGGATGCGTATCTAAAGAAATCTCGCACAGACATTGAATACAACGGTTTTTATCATGACGCGGAAGAAGACCGCGCCATCGATGAGGAGCGCAAGAATGCACTTGCGTCCATGGGGTACGGAATCATCACCGTCAGTCGTTATTCCTTTATGCATGCTAGCTCTTTCGTTAGGGTCATGGAAGCAATCCAGCGGAAAGAGGGCGTACGCCCCTCGCGTCTGCCAAAAGACTTTCAAATCATGCAAGAGGACCTGAGACAGTTTGTGCTCAGAAGGTTTATAGAAGAGAAAAAGCGAATTCAGAAGCAGCTTCGCCAGGATTCCGAAGATCGTCAACGAATCGACCTCGAAAAAGCAACGCTCGAAGGCATCACGCTGGATGACCCGACAATTAATGAAGTTCCGGCAATCGATGACATGCAGACAGTCGAATCCGACAGCCCATCATTTGCCCAAACAAGCAGCCTCGCGCCCGAGGGCAGGATCTTCGGGGCCGGGAGCTAGACCGGCTAACAAGGTGGGCACCTTAGCGACGTGCAAAATTGCGAGTATTCAGCAGAGCCGGGTGTCTATCACCCTCGAGTGGATCCAAATGTGAAGCGAAATCACTCTTGCGTGAGAGCGTTAGGCAACATTTGAGGAAGAACTCATCGGATTAACACCCTAAGATAACTCTCTAGCTGCATTATTTGGCCTGCGATAAATTAACGGACCCCCTATCGTTGCAGAATACTCCAATTTTTGCACGGCTCAAGGGCACCCACCCCGGCATCGGCTATCAAAACCGCTCAGTCCGGGATCTCGTCCACTATTCCCCATCATTTTGTGCAACGAATTACCTGAACGTCATTGACATATGAACATACACTCATATAATCGGAAGCAAGTTATATGAGCGCATGTTCATATGAAAGGATATTGCAATGAGCATTCGCGTTGATGAAACGAAACCCGACATCGAGGCCACCGAACCCGCGATCCCCACCACCTGCTCGCCCGAGGACCTTCCCGACGAGGAACTTCTCTACGACCTCGCCGACCTGTTCAAGGTCTTCAGCGACACCACGCGTATCAAGATCCTTTACGCCCTCATGGGCCGCGAGCTCTGCGTGGCAGACATCGCCGAAGCGACCGAAACCTCGCAGTCGGCAGTATCGCACCAGCTGCGCACACTCAAGCAGTCGCACCTGGTTAAATTCCGGCGCGACGGGCGCAATATCCTCTACTCGCTCGCCGACGACCACGTCTACACCATGCTCAACCAGGGCATGAGCCACATCTGCGAATAGCAGCCAACCACGGTACCAGCGCGGCCTGCACCCAAGCCGCAAATACAGGGAAAGGAACCCACCATGAAAAAGCAGTTTAAGCTCGATGAGATCGACTGCGCCAACTGTGCGCGCGAGCTTCAGGACGAGCTGGCCAAGCTCGATGGCGTCGAGTCCGTTTCGGTCAACTTTATGACCCAGAAGCTGACGCTCGAGGCCGATGAAGCCGAGTTCGACGAGGTCCTCGACCGCGTTGTGGAGTTCACCGCCGACGCCGAGCCGGACTGCGAGATCATTCTCTAGCCCAAGTTTACGCCAACCCGCAAGGCCGCGCTTGCCGCGGCCTTTGCTCGCGAAATTATATGAGCGGGTGTTCATACATTCAAATGGGAGGATACGAGTCATGGCCACCGCCGACCCCAAAAAGAAAAAGAAGAAGCGCAAGAAAAAAGAATCACTCGAGCATAAGCGCAACCGCATCCTGGTAGCACTGGGCATTTTTGCGGTGGTGTATGCCCTCGACGAACTCGGTGCCCTTACCGCCGCATTCGGTACCCCGGGTGACATCTACGCCAGCTTCGTGCTGTTCCTGGTGCCG
>CABUUK010000054.1 GCA_902494765.1 uncultured Collinsella sp. | reverse complement strand
GGCGGTCGGCCCCATGCCGTCCTCCGTCGCCAGGAGGAAGAGCTCGACCTTCTCCCTGCTGTACATGCGAACCTCCAGTCCGGACCGCTTCACGGTCCAACTTTCTGTCCGCACCCCCAATGCCCCAACGCAAATATGCGGTTGTGTCTCCCATGCCCCTCATGGTTAACCCCCCGGCCGCTCAATTGTCTGGAATTCTATTTTAATAAAGAACCAATCTCAATATCGAAGCCAGGCTCGAAATGCTGCAAATTCGACCCCAGACGTCCGCATCACGCCGCGATTTTGAGTCGCATGGCCCAGAGGGGGCACGCGCGACCTCTAGCTCGACAAGGAGTGTCCCCAACTGTCACTCATTTAAGTACGCCCCCAATGAGTGGCGGAAGAGTGTCCCCAACGACTAGTCAAAAATGAGCCATGTGTCCCAGTTGTGGAGACTCGTTGAGCCGTCTGGGTATCGTGAAAGATCGCGCGCTCGCCCATCATCAAAAGTGACACACGCTACCAGTTGATGGGAGGCAGCCATGGGCTTCTTTGACAAGATGTTCGAGAAGAAAGAGTGCGCGATTTGCGGTGCTGAGCTAGGCCTTTTAGGAAAGACCAAGATCGATGAAGGCTACCTGTGCAAAGAGTGTGCCGGCAAGCTCTCCCCCTTCTTCCACGGCTATCGCTCCAGCTCTGCAGACGACATCCGCGAGCAACTCGCCTACCGCGAGGCCAACGCCGAGCGCCTGACGTCCTTCAACCCCACGCGCACGCTCTCTGCCGGGCGTACCAACATCATGCTCGACGAGGACGCAGGACTGCTGATCATTACCTCGCAGACGCGCTGGCGTGACGCCAACCCGGACATCATCGAGTTCTCGCAGGTACTCGGCTGTGACATGGATATCGACGAGCATCGGACCGAGATCTATCGCGAGACCAAGGACGGCGAGCGCAAGAGCTACAATCCGCCGCGCTACGACCTGGATTACGACTTTAACCTGACCATCCACGTCAACACGCCGTACTTTACCGAGATCAACCTGCGCGTAAACGACTCCACCATCGAGCAGCGCGGGTCCATCGAGTACCGCGAGGCCAAGCGCCAGGCAACCGAAGTCCGCGATGCGCTGGTGCAGCTGCGTCAGGAAACGCGCGACAGCGTCGCGGCCGCCAAGGCCCCCAAGACCGCGGTCACCTGCCCCTTCTGTGGCGCGACCACCATCCCCGATGCCAGTGGGCGCTGCGAATACTGTGGCGGCGCCATCGGCGCATAGCCCCCGGCACGGAAAGGACCGATCATGGCCTTCGAGAGCGTCAACTATCAGTGTCCCGCGTGCGGCGGCCCCCTTCACTTTGCCAGCGCCGAGCAAAAGCTCGTCTGCGACTACTGCGATTCGCGTTTTGAAGTCGAAGAAGTCGAGGCCCTCTATCGCGAGCGCCAGGACAAGGCAGATGCCAAAGCCGATGCGGCGGCCGCAACATCCAAGCCCGCATCCGACGATGCGGTGCAGGAGCTTGCCGAAAACGCCGGTTATATCTGCTCGTCGTGTGGCGCCGAGCTGATCTCGGACGGCACCGTCGCCGTCACCACCTGCCCGTACTGCGGCAATCCCGCCGTGGCACCCGGCCAGCTCTCGGGCGACTTCTCCCCCGACCTAGTGATTCCGTTTGAGCTCGGGCGCGACGATGTCTTGGCCGCGCTCAAGGAGCACTACAAGGGCAAGATCTTGCTGCCCAAGAGCTTTGTCACCGGCAACCACATCGACGAGGTCCAAGGCGTCTATGTTCCGTTTTGGCTCTACGGTGCCCGCGTGGACGGCGAAGTGTACTTTGACGCAACCAACGAGACCGTGACCGAGGAATCCGACCGCACCGTCACGACCACCGACCACTACGATGCCTACCGCAAGGGCAATATCTCGTTTGAGCGCGTGCCCGTCGACGGATCGTCCAAGATGCCCGACGGCCACATGGACGCCATCGAGCCGTTTGACTACGAAGCGCTGCGCCCGTTCTCGGTCGCCTACATTCCCGGCTACATCGCCAACCGCTACGACGAGGACTGCGAGACCTGCAAGGCGCGCGCCGAGCGCCACATGGAGGAGAGCACGATCTCGGCCCTGCGCGAGACCGTCGTCGACGAATACGACGACGCCACGGTCGAAAGCAAACAGCTCGACTACACCTGGGAAGACAGCGACTACGCCCTGTTCCCCGTCTGGATGCTCTCCACCTCGTGGAACGGCAAGAGCTATCTGTTCGCCATGAACGGCCAGACTGGACGCATGGTCGGCGAGCTCCCCTGCTCCAAGCCCAAGCTCATCATCGCCTCGGTGCTGTTCTTTGTGATCGGATTTATCCTCTCCCAGATTCTCTTTATGGGCGAATACGCCTTCGATCCGGATTACCTCACCTTTGATATCGAGGGCATCCTCATCAACATCGTCGCGCCGCTGATCATCGTGGTCATCGCAGACGTGCTGCTGGTGGGCCAGCTCAAGACGGCCAACGAGGCCACCCACGCCGATTGCTACTGTGGCGAGCTCGACCTGACCGAGAAGCACGACACCTTCAGCCACACCGAGACCACCGTTGTCATGAAGGACGACAAGGACGATTAACCATCCTGACCAATACCACCCGGCCTTTGACGAGAAAGGAAGATCACCATGGGACTCTTGAAAGCTGGATTGGGTGCTGCCGGCGGCGTCATGGCCGACCAGTGGAAGGAATTTATCTACTGCGAATCGATGCCCGCTGACGTCTTGGCCTGCAAGGGCAGCAAGCGCACCGGCGGCCGCAGCTCCAACACGCGCGGCGAGGACAACGTCATCTCCAACGGCTCCGTCATCGCCGTCAACGACGGCCAGGGCATGCTCGTGGTGCAAAACGGCAAGATCATCGAGGTCGCGCTGGAGCCCGGCGAGTTCGTCTTCGACACCGGCAGCGAGCCAAGTGTCTTTAGCGGCAACCTGGGCGACTCCATCAAGGAGACCTTCGCCAATATCGGCAGCCGCTTTACCTTTGGTGGCGACGCGGGCAAGGACCAGCGCGTCTACTTCATCAACACCAAGGAGATCATCGGCAACAAGTACGGCACCGCCTCGCCCGTGCCCTTCCGCGTGGTCGACAACAACATCGGCCTGGACGTCGACATCTCCGTGCGCTGCAACGGCGAGTATTCGTACCGCATCACCAACCCGCTGCTGTTCTACACCAATGTGTGCGGCAACGTGACCGATAGCTATACGCGCGACAAGATCGACAGCCAGCTTAAGTCCGAGCTGCTCACCGCCCTACAGCCCGCCTTTGCCAAGATCTCGGAGATGGGCATCCGCTACAGCGCCATCCCCGGGCACACCACCGAGCTCGCCCGCGCGCTCAACGAGGTCCTCTCCGCCGACTGGCGTGACCTGCGTGGCGTCGAGATCGTGAGCTTTGGCGTCAACTCCATCGCCGCCTCGCAAGAAGACGAGCAGATGATCAAGGACCTGCAGAAGGCCGCGGTCATGCGCGATCCCACCATGGCGGCCGCCAACATCGCCAGTGCCCAGAGCGACGCGATGCGCGCGGCAGCGGCCAACCCCAACGGCGCGATGGCCGGCTTTATGGGCATGGGCATGGCAGGCGGCATGGGTGGCATGAACGCCAGCCAGCTGTTCGCCGCCGGCCAGGCACAGCAGCAGGCCGCCCCGCAACCGGCACCTGCCCCCGCCCCCGCACCAGCTCCCGCCGCCGCTCCCGCGGCCGGCACGTGGACCTGTAGTTGCGGCGCCACCAACACCGGCAAGTTCTGCCCGGAGTGCGGCAGCCCCGCACCCGCCCCGGCACCGGCCAAGTGGTTCTGTCCCAACTGCGGTAGCGAAAACGGCGGCAAGTTCTGCAGCAACTGCGGAACGTCCAGGCCCTAGCACCCCTATCTGGTAATTTGCGGGGGATCCGCCACCCCCGCATCTGCTTCTATGGGTTTTCGCAAAAGAAGGAGGACACCATGAAGACAACGTTTAAAAAGTCCGCGCTCGCATTTCTGACATGCGTCCTGGCGCTCGCCTTTGCCCTGACGGGCTGCAGCGGCGGCGCCAAAGACCCCAAGGCCGACTTCGTCGGCAGCTGGGAACTCTCGGGTGGAACCGTGGATGGCGAAGAGCTGACCGATGAGTACATGAAGATGCTCGAAGAGTGGGGCGTCAACTGCATCCTGATTCTCGATGAAGACGGCACGGGCACACTCGACCTGTTCCTTGAGGTTGTCGACCTTAAATGGGAGGCAAAGGACGCCACCACCGTAACGATCACCGCCGAAGACGAGTCGCACGACATGAAGCTCAAGGACGGCAAACTCATCCTCGAAGAGGATGACGGCAATCTTGTCTTCACCAAGTCCGACAAGGATCTGTCCGGCACGGTGAAGAAGGATCGCGAGGCGGCCGAAAAGGAAGAGGAGATCGATGAGGCCGTCGAAGACGACGACGTCCAGCGCGTCGAAATCTCCCCCGCCGTCACCGTCGCCGATGACGATCTGTGCACCATCACCATCACCGAGAAGTTCAAGGACGACTGGGGCGACATCGGCTTTGTCGTCAACATCACCAACAAGAGCGACAAGGACCTGACCTTCTACGCCCCCAGCGGTAAGACCAACGTCAACGGCACCATGAAGGAACCCTGGTTCTCGGCTCACCTGATGCCCGGCACCAACGCCACCGAGGAATTCACGTTCTCGAGCGGCGAGCTCGATAGCCTCGACGACCTGGTCAACACGACCATTGGCATCGACGCCTACCTGACCGATTCCTACGAGGACGTCGCCTCCTACAGCGCAACCATCGCGTAACGGCATGTAACATCAGCCGCGGATTGGCGGACACATCCGCGCACACCAGACGGGGCCGCAGGAGTTAATCCTGCGGCCCCGTCGCTTTTATGCCGATGCGTACCGAGCGTTAGCGCTCCATGTTGGGAACAATGCTGCCCTCCGTTACCGCGTGCACGGCCAGGCGCATGATGTTGTCGTAGCCGGTCTTGTTGAGAATCTCCGAGATACGGCGCTTGATCGTGCCCTCGCTCATAAACAACTCGGCCGCAATCTCGCGACGGCTCTTGCCTTCGCAGGCAAGGCGCAAAATCGATAGCTCAACGTCGTCGAGCGCCGCCGTGCCCGAAAAGATGCTTTCGGGCGGCTTGGGAAACGTGCAGTAACCCGCCAGCGTGGAGCGCATCACGGCAAAGAGCTCATCGATGCCGACGTTCTTGTACACAAAGCTGTCGACGCCTGCCTCGCGCGCCTGATCCACAAACGTAATCTCGGGCATGCCCGTCATGATAATGACGCGGCACTCGGGCAGCTGCTCCTTGATGCGCGCCGCCGCCACGATGCCGTTGGAATCGTGCTCAGTGCACACATCCATCAGTATCATGTCCGGGCGCTCCTTGAGCGCAACGTCCAAGGCATCTGAGGCATCGGCGATGGCGGCAACAACGGTCATGTCGGGCTGGTCGCCAACGGAGCGCGCGAGGCTCTCGCGCAAGATGGCTTGGTCTTCGACGATAAGGATACGAATCATGAGCTTCTCCTTTGGACCGTTGCGTTGGAGTTCAGCGGAATGGATACCGTAAGCGTAAAGGGCGGGGCGGCATGGACCTCCAGGCTGCCGCCCAGATTTTGCGCGACATGCCTCATACCTGGAAAACCCGTTCCCTCGCGATACGATACGGGGGCAGGCGCGCCGTCGTTTGAGACCGTCATGTGTGCAATGGCGCCGCCATCCGACCCCTCCCGCCACAGGCGCACCTGGACTTGGTGGGCCTGCGCATGCTTGGTGGCATTGGTCGATGCCTCGCGGATAATCTGCAAAAAGGCGGCAGCGACGTGAGCATCGTCCGGAAGCGATCCATCTACATCGATCTGAACGCTCACCAGGCCAAAGGCATGAACGATATCGCCCAGTTGCTCCGCAGGCTCGCTAGCGCCACCGCTACGCAGGTCGGCGGCAATCGAGCGCAGCAGCGGGTCAATCTGCTCGAGCGACTCGTCATCCAGACGCCCCTCTTCCAGATATCGATGAAGGATGGACAGGCGCTGGCCGATCACATCGTGCACGCGGGCACGCATGCGCAGGTAGGCCGCATTGTCGGCAACCTTTTTGACTTCTTCGATCTGGGCCTGGAGCTCTTGACCCGCAAGCTCAAGCAGGTGATTGGCCTGCGCCAGACGGTCGTGGGCATGCGCGTACTCCGTCACGTCCAAGCCAATAATGCGCTCAAAGGGACGGCCCGAAACCATAACCTCATCACATGCGAACAGACGAATCTCGGAGGAGGAAACCTCGACCACCGCACGCGACTCCCCAAAGCGGTCCAGGTCGATTCGAACGCGATTTTTGCTGCTCTCGGGCATCTGCGCACTGAGTTTTCGAAGGCCGTTCCACGTATCGCTCATGTCGTGCAGGTCGGTGGGCATGTGAAGCTCCACGAGGTTCCTGCGCATGCAGCGGTTCATGAGCAACGGGCGGCCTTTCGAATCCAGATACAGAATGCCGACGGGGATCACGTTAATGGTCTCGATTGTCGAAAACGCCGTGATGTCCTCCTGGCGGTTGCGCACGTCCATCAAAAGCGCCGCGATGGAGCGGAACAGGAAGAACGCGCCCTCCGCGATAAGGACTGCAGGCCATGTCGAGCCCATGACGCAAACAACCGGCGGCGTCACGGCGGCAACAAGCAGCAGCTCAGCCATCATAACGGGACGGCGATAATGCACCATAAGGACCACGCCATAGGCGACAATCGCGGCGTTGAGCCATAGCAGCGCGCCCGCCGCCTCGGCGACGACATAGAGCGGCGCCACCAGATACGACCCGCTCGACGCGAACAAGATGACAGCCGAGATAATCAAGTGCAGCACAAGGCTCGCCTCGTAGGCACAAATCACTTTGCGGTTGTAAGACAAACGACGCGATGCGATCAGCGGAACATGGATGGTCTGCAAGCACGCCACCAAGGCAAAGAGCACATCGAGCGCAACGATCTGGGGAAGGATAAGCGGCATCGGCATCATCACTCACCCGCCCGCGGCATCAGCACGATCATACGCAGCTGACCGGCCTCGCCCTCAAGACGATACGCCACGTTACGCCCCTGTAGCGCAACCTCGAGCTCGTGCGCGGCGGGCGTCTGCGACAAGTCTTCCGTGTCGTTGGAAAAGAGCGTGGCACGCAGCTCCACGCTGCACGAATCGTGTTCGCTCAGATGGTACATGAGTGCCGGATGATCGGTGGTGTAGGCGAAAAACGCAAAGTCATACACGCAGTCGTACAGCGCGCTTACCGTACTGGCATGCATCGGACGCTGTATGGCGATGATCGAAGCGCAGTCGACATCGATGGTGCGCAAGTCACTTGCCAGCTCGTTGGCAATGAGTTGGATGCGATCACGGTCAAACCCGCTTTCCCCATGTTGCGCCAACGTGAGCGAGCCCTTGCGTTTGCAATAGGCGACGAGCATCTTGGCACATTGCAGCATGCGATAGCGCTCGTGCGAGGATGCCTCATCGGTTAACGGCGGCAGCGAGCCCAGCAGCCCATACATCTCATCGAGCGCGCGGGCAAGCGCCTGGTCGACATCTTTGACCAGCAAGGCCTCGGCCTCCTGGTCGGCAAGATGCGTCTTAAGATCGTAGTCGGCCGTAAGTAGCTCGTTTTGGCGCTGCAATTCCATGCGCCGGTACGCCAGCTCGCGATTGAGCTCGTTGAGCTCCGATACGTCTTGGGCGAGCAATGCCGATCCGCCTAGCAGTGGGAAGGCGCGGTACATCACATCGGGATCGGACGCCACGGTAAAGGCGTGGGCATGCCCGTGCTCCTGAGCGCGCAGCTCTTCGCGCACACCCGCCGGAATCGGCTTTGATACCGGCGTGGCATAGACTTCCTGCAGGTCGCGCGTTATAACCTTAAGATCGAGCGGCAGGGTGTCGAAAATGTTGGCAATGCCGTGGTACGACGGAATGACGCCGCAATCGAGGCAAATCTCGAGCGTCACCACGCACAGCACGCAATAGACGAGCGAAAAGTTGAGCTTCCATGCCCAGGGCACGCGCAGGGCGTACGAAATGGCAAAGAACGCGCCGCCCAGCAGCACGAGTGCCGCCGTGCCCGAAAAACGTTGGATACGGAAGGACGATGACCGACCCACCAAAATGAAAAAGGCGACAAAGTTAAAGGCCGTCCATATCAGAACGGCAAAATAGCCCCAGCCGTACGTGTAATCGTTACTCCAGGTTTCACTCGAGCGATCGAAATGAAAGACCTGTTGGTGAAAATCGTTGGTAAGCACAAACCCAATGAGCAGGATGGCCGCGATCCACAGGGCTGTGCGGTAGCGGCGACCCGCACGATGTTGCTCCAACCCTGCAAGGCGCAGGCCGCACAGCTGGTAGAGGAGCGGAATGAGCGTCATGGGCACGTAGTACAGGTACCACAGCACGGTGGCATAGAACGGCGTGAACGACTTGTACTTGAGGATGACCTCGATCATCCACAAGGCGCTGATGGTGGCAACGGCAACGAGGCGCCGGCGCAAGACGTAATCCAGACAGCGCAGATAGACCAGCACACCCCAGATTGAGAACGCGACGGCAGCGAGGAGCAGCGGAATCGAGCTCGAATGGATAAGCCCGTCCACGACCTCTTTGGACACCTCGCTATAGATGGGCACGGTGTTGGAGAGCTTGGGATCGGAAGCGAATGACGCCGGCAAGACCGCCAAAAGCAGAAGAAACAGTGCGGTTATGACGCCGGCAATGACGAAGGCGCGGCGACGGTACACCAGGTGCGTTATGCCAACGAGGAATCGCGGCATGGCGAAGAGCCTGCCGCCCCTGGGATCCGCCACCGGCGCGGATCGGGCGGCCGCATGGCCGATATGTCGCTCGCGGGTACCCATAGTGCTTTTAGTGTACCGACAGGCAGGCCCAAAAAGCGGGCCACATGTCCCAAAATCCGCCGACGGCGAGGGACGTCGCCAGCGACTAGTCGTTTAAGAACGTCCCCAATGACTAAGACAAAACGAGCGAGGATTTTTGGACGCCCAAATGGCGAGAGTGGATAATCTCCCACTTTGAGCCCACAAACAAGCCAAAAACGGGAGATTATCCACTCTCATTCTGCGGGCACTCATTTAAGTACGTCCCCAATGAGCGCTTTAAAGCAGGACTTCCGAAACGCGGCGGTCAGGTCCGCCTCCTAAGGGCCTGAGGTGCTCAAGATTGGGAGCGACAAGCCCGACGAAGCGTACTTTAGGTACGCGAGGAGGGTTGGAGCCCCAAGGTTGAGTGCCTCAGTGCCCTTAGGCCAGGTCCTCGCCGTTGGTGGCGATGACCTTCTTGTACCAGTCGAAGCTCTTCTTCTTGGAGCGCTTGAGGGTACCGTTGCCGGCGTCGTCGCGGTCCACGTAGATGAAGCCGTAGCGCTTGGACATCTCGCCCGTGCCGGCCGAGACCAGGTCGATCGGACCCCAGGTGGTGTAACCCAGCAGGTCGACGCCGTCCTCGGTCACCGCGTCGCGCATCGCGGCGATGTGCTGGCGCAGGTAATCGATACGGTAGTCGTCGTTGATGGAGCCGTCCTCCTCGACAACATCCTTGGCGCCCAGACCGTTCTCGACCACAAACAGAGGCTTCTGATAGCGGTCGTACAGGTCGTTGAGGGTAATGCGGAAGCCTAGCGGATCGATGGCCCAGCCCCACTGGCTCTGCTGCAGGTAGGGGTTCTTGGCACCGGCGAAGGCGTTGCCCTGGGTCTTCTCGACGTCGGGATTGTCAGCGCCCGCGGAGCAGCGGGTGCTGTAGTAGCTAAAGCTGATGAAGTCGACGGTGTTGTCGGCCAGGATCTCGCGGTCCTCGTCGGTCATGCCCACATCGATGCCCAAGCGCTCGAGCTTCTTGACGGCATAGGCCGGGTAATAGCCACGGCTCTGGACGTCGACGAAGAAGTAGTTGTCCTGGTTGTCGAGCTGGGCCTGGCGCACATCGCCCGGGCGACAGCTGTAGGGGTAGTAGGTGCCGGCAGCGAGCATGCAGCCAATCTTGACCTCGGGGTCGATCTCGTGGGCGATCTTGGTGGCCCAAGCGCTGGCGACGAGCTCGTTGTGGGCGGCCAGATACTCGACGGCCTCCCTGTTCTCGCCCTCCTCAAAAACCAGGCCGGCACCCATAAACGGCAGGTGCAGAATCATATTGATCTCGTTAAAGGTGAGCCAGTACTTCACCAGGCCCTTGTAGCGAGTGAAGATCGTGGTCGCGAGGTTCTTGTAGAAGTCGATGAGCTTGCGGTTGCGCCAGCCGCCGTATTCCTTGATGAGGTGAATCGGGCAGTCGAAGTGCGTGATGGTCACGAGCGGCTCGATGCCGTGCTTCTGGCACTCGCGGAACACGTCCTCGTAGAAGGCCAGGCCGGCCTCGTTGGGCTCGGTCTCGTCGCCGTTGGGGAAGATGCGGGTCCAGGCCAGGCTCATGCGGAAGGTCTTAAAGCCCATCTCGGCAAAGAGGGCGATGTCCTCCTTGTAATGGTGATAGAAATCGATGCTGGTCTGCGCGGGATAGTAATAGCCGTCCTCGAAGTCGAGCATTTTACGCTGGCCGGAGACCACCGCATAGCGCTCGGGGCCGTGCGGAGCCACGTCCACGTTGGCAAGGCCGCGGCCGTCCACGTTATAGGCGCCCTCGCACTGGTTGGCAGCTGTCGCGCCGCCCCACAGGAAGTCATTGCGGAAAGCCATGTATCAATCCCTTCGCACGCTGTTTGTCGTGGTTTCAGTATCCCCGCAAATAGGGCCTCGCTCAACGACAGCGACGCAGGCCGATACTTCTTTTCGCACGCAGGTGCTCGACAGCCGCCCCGTCTGACACTTTTTGATACCCGCCTGCCAATCACCACAAAGGGGACAGGCACCTTTGTGGCGGTTGGGGGCGGTTTGTCTCGATCTGTAACAGGTAGGCAGCCAAAACCGGGCCTGATGTTACAGATCGAGATTGTTCGGTCAGCTTCTGCAGTTTGTCTAAATCTGTAACAGGTAGAGACGATTTAGCCCGCTAGATGTTACAGATCGAGACAGAAGATTCTAGTCGCAGGTGATGCCGAGGTTTTGCCGACGAGGCCTACGTAACCGCCTTCGCTCAGCAATTCATTTGACTGAATAGGAAAAAAAGGAAAAAATAGGAAAAAAAGGAAAGGAGACTTATGACTGAAACCATCTTCTCCCCTTCATTTGGAAATCGCCCATCCTATCTCGTTGGGCGAGGAAATGTAATTTCAACATTCATCTCCGGCCTTGAACAGGAGCCGGGCAATCGAGACCGCGCCATGCTCATGCTCGGCCAGCGAGGAAGCGGCAAGACGGTTCTCCTGTGGGAGCTCGCCGATCGCGCTCGCAAGCTTGGCTTCGTCGTCGCCACGCCCACCGTTGCCTCCGAGGACATGCTCGAGCGCATTGTTGAAAAAATCCAAGAGGCGGGCGAGCCCTATGCCAACAAACGCCATCTCCCTAAACTCACGGGCGGCAGCCTGAGCGTCTTCGGTTTCTCAGCCGGCCTTGAGTTCACGCGCGATGTGCAGGAAACCAAGAGTTTCCAGTTCAAGCTCACGCAACTGGCGCGCAAACTAACCGAGCAAGGACATGGCATCCTCATCCTCATCGATGAGCTTCAGGCTAATTCGCCCGAGATCAGACAACTCGTCACCGCTTATCAAGAACTCGTCGGCGAGAGACTCAACGTCGCACTCGTTATGGCGGGCCTTCCGGGAGCGGTCTCGGCGACGCTCAATGACCGCGTGCTGACGTTTCTCAACCGCGCTCGCAAAGTCACACTCGAACCGCTTTCAGTCGGAGACGTCGACACCTATTACCAGCGGGCTTTCGAAGAACTCGACCTTGATATCCCAAGCGATCTTCGACTAGATGCCGCTCGCGCAACCCAGGGCTCGCCCTACATGTTGCAGCTCATCGGTTACAACATCGCCAATCGTTGCCAGGCAGGAGAACGCGCAACACGAGAGCTAGTCGACGGAGCCATCGAGGCGTCAAAGGTCGATTTCGAAAACGATGTGTGCGAGACGACGCTCGCCGCGCTGTCAGACCAAGACGTCGCGTTTCTCTCCGCAATGACTGATGACGAAGACGCTGTGTCTCGCATTTCTGATGTTGCGAAGCGCATGTCAGTCACACCCGACTATGCGCAAAAGTATCGCCGGCGCCTCATCGACGCCGGCGTTATCGAGCAGGCGCGCCGCGGCTACGTGCGCTTCGCCGTCCCCTATATGGCCGATTACCTGCGCAGCCAGCTCTAGGCAACCACCGCAAAGGGGACAGGCACCTTTGTGGTGGGTTGGGCCCGCTCGTCTCGATCTGTAACAGTTAGGCCGTCAAAACCGGGCTTGGCGTTACAGATTGAGATTGTTCGGGCGGCCCCGTGGTTCGTCTTGATCTGTAACAGATAGAGACGATTTAGCGCGCCAACTGTTACAGATTGAGACGGAAGACCCTAGTCCACGGTGATGTCGAGGTTCTTGCCGACGAGACCTACGTAGCCGCCCTCGGCAGCCTTGGGACTATCTGCGTGGCAGAGAACCCACTTGTCGGCCTTCCAGTAGCAGTAGCTATCACCGGCCGCGGGCATGTCGGCCGCAGCCTCGGGGCGCGGACCGTTGGTGCCGGCGGGCAGCGCAACCATCACCTGGAAGCCACCGTCGTCGACCATGCACGGCGTGTAGTGCAACGTGGTGGCGTAGACCTCGACGAGCGTGCCGGCGGGCGCGCGGAACGCCTTGACCTGCGCGGTGTCGAGCTTGCCGTCGACAATCTGCTCACGCTTGGCGAGCAGCAGAATAAAGTCGCGAGCACCCAGGTTGAACTCGCTCGCGCGGTGATACTCCAAGCAGTTGAGCTTCGTGTTGTGGCCGTTGCACCAGCCCAGCTGGAACGGACGGCCGCCATACATGAGCAGGCCGAGCGCATCGGCGCCCTCGACCTGCTCCAGCTCAGGCGCGGAGGCCACGTACTTGCTGCCCTCGGGGATGGGCGTTGCGGAGAGCGCCTCGACGAGCGGGGCGGTCAGGCTGGACGGGACGTCATCCCACACGCGGCCATAGGGTTTGAATTCGGGGTCGGTAACAGAGTAGATATGCATGTTCGCTCCTGTTCGTTTGTGTGATATTACGAACATTCTAGAACAATCACGCGCGGTTTTAAACGTCCGCCATGTCCGCTCAACAAAAAGGCACCCCCGCATAAGCGAAGGCGCCCAGTGAACTCATTTTGAGCGACGAAACCTTTACGCCTGCTGATAGTGCAGGTGTGCCTCATCGATATCGATCAGATCGCGGTCGAGATAGCGACGCGCGAGCCAATTTGCCATAGGGAGATTCTGGTCCAGGTAGTTGCCGCACTCTTCGGGAGCGGCACCGGGGACATCGCCCTCGAAGCCAGCAACAAACTCGAACAACTCGCGCACGAGCGGCAAGATCTCCTCACTCGTCACCTCGCCAAACACAACCAGGTAAAAGCCCGTGCGGCAGCCCATAGGGCCAAAGTAGACAATACGGCTCGACCACTCGGCATGGTTGCGAAGGAACGTCGCGCCCAGATGCTCGATGGTGTGGCACTCGGCCGTGTTCATAACCGGTTCTTTGTTGGGCGTGGTCAAGCGCAGGTCAAAGGTGGTGACGGCGGCACCGGTCGCCGGATCGCGGTCGACGCGGCTCACATACACGCCGGGCTCAAGCAGCAGATGGTCAACGGAAAAGCTCGCAATGCGCTCCATGGCAGATCCTCTCGGTAGTCAATTTGGGACGGGCTCTTTTAGCTGGTTCGAATGGTCGCACCAATCATAACAGTCAAAAAAGCCCCGTCCCAAAAAGACAACTTAGCCAAGGACGCGGGCCATACGCGTCTTGAACTCGGACAGGAAGCGCGGAGCATCCACGGTCAGTGCCACAAGCGCGCTCTTGTCCGGATCGGACAGGCGGCGCTCATCGCAGATGGTGCGACCGCGGTACTCGCCAAGCAGATCAACACGCAGATTGCAGCCGAGCGCACCCACGAGCGTGGGGTCGATCGCCACGGCAACGGCCAGCGGATCGTGCAGCGCACAACCACCCAGGTAGGGTGCGTTCATCTCGTACGAGCCAATGTAGTGCTCGACCATGCTCGCAAATGCGCAGCCCGCCATGGTGCCCGAGCCCGTCCAGCCGGCAATGTCGCGACGCGTGAGCACCACGCGATGCGTCACATCCAGACCCACCATAGTGAGCTTGCGGCCCGAACGCAGCACGGCATCGGCCGCCTCGGGATCACTTGCCATGTTGGCCTCGGCGCCCGCGCTCACGTTTCCGGGCACGGTAAGCGCACCGCCCATCACGACCACGCGACCGATAGACATCATCGCCGCCGCATCGCGCTCCAGGGCAAGCGCCAGGTTGGAGAGCGGGCCGGTCGCCACGTAGATCAGATCGGGACCATAGGTGCGCGCGGCATCAATCAGATAATCGACCGCCGCGTTACCGTCGGCCGACGTCGCCCCCACCGGCTCGTACGGCGACGCGGGCACGCTCGCC
>CABUUK010000053.1 GCA_902494765.1 uncultured Collinsella sp. | reverse complement strand
CTATCTTGATATTAAGGGCAACGTATGGGGCGCCATCGTGCGCGATGGGCGCGGCTGGGTCGATATGGTGACGGTTGCCGCGGATGCCGGCGATGCCTCGTGCCGCCTGCGCGTGATCCGCCTGAGCCCGCAGGCATCGAACTCAAAGGAGGGGTCGTGAAATGCATGACGTCCTGCGCGAGGAATCTGCCCAAGCGACTGTGGAATACGCCATCGTCACGGTGGCGCTGTTATCGATCGTGCTGGCGATTGTGGGACTTTGGCGTGCTGGCACCGATGGACGCTTGGCGGCGCTGGTTGAGCGGGCGGCATCCCATGGCGTTGCCTCGACGTCGGTTATCGACGCCGCTGCGGGCGCTAAGGACATCGCGTTGTATTGATATCGCGCGCGAGGACTGGGCGCAGTCTACGGTCGAGGCCGCTTTTTTGCTGCCGACGTTTCTGACGCTCATCCTTCTCGCACTGCAACCGGTGTGCCTGCTTTATACGCGCGCGGTCATGGAGTCTGCCGCCGCCGAGACCGCGCGGCTCATGATCACGACGACGGCGGAGGACGACGATCTTAAGGAGTTCACCCGCCGCCGGCTTGCCGCAGTGCCCAACGTTTCGATCTTTCATGCCGGCGGGCCGTTGTCGTGGGATATTGAGCTTAGCCGGGCCGATGCGGGTGGCGTCTCGTCCGTGTCCGTTTCCGGCGAGGTCAAGCCGTTGCCTGTGATCGGTGCGTTTGCGCAGGCTATGGGTGGTACCGCCGAGGGTGGCTACGTTGAGCTCAAGGTCGATGTCTCGTATCAATCACGTCCCGAATGGCTGGAGGGAGATTATGATTCGTGGATTGCTGCATGGGATTAAGCGTTTCTGGTCTAGACGCGTTTTGACGCGCCGTCCGAGCTGCCATCGCAAGCGAGGCGGCTTTATGGGCCGCGCCGGTATCGACCTGTTTATCGAAGACGGTGCCTACACCACGCTTTCTTCTGCCGTGGTCATCCTAGTGGTGCTCACGTTGTTGTTTTCGTCGACCGCGGCGATATGGAGCATGTCGCGCGCGGGGGACACCCAGGTGGCGGCCGATAGCGGCGCGCTGGCGGGTGCCAACGTAGTGTCGTCCTATCACACGGCTGCCACGGTGGTTGATGCGAGCATCTTGAGTCTGGGGCTAGCGGGGTTTGCCACGATCGGGACGGGCCTGGTCGCCATCCTCATCCCGGGTGCCGAACCAGTTGCCGGCAATATGGTCGACACCGGGATTGAGATCATTAAAACGCGCAACAAGTTTGCCAAAAGCGCATCGGAAGGCTTGCAGAAAATCGAGACGGCTCTGCCGTATCTGATTGCCGCGCGTGCCACGCAGGCGGTGTCGGCGCAGGATACCGATAGTGTGACCTATACCGGTACGGCGCTTGCCGTGCCCAGGACGTCCGAGTCGGATTTCGTTGCGCTCGAGGGTTCTGAGATCTCGACCGATGCCATTAAAGACACATCGAAAGATCTGGAGCGCGCAGCAGATGAGCTGCAGAAGGCCTTGGAGGAGACGGCGAAAGCAAAAGAACGCGCCTGGCTTGCGGATTGCGGTGGATCGGTTCCGGCTTCGGTCGGTAGCTGTTCATGCATGTGGGAACGTACGAGGAGTTTGGCAAAGCTCTCGGGTGAGCAGAACCCGCATTATGCCTCGAGCATTTCGTGGGAGCCACAGGTGGCGCTCGACCGCGCGAAGACCTACTACCGTCAACGCCTGGCAGACGAAAAACCGCAGGGTTCAAGCGTCGAGACGAAGGCGGAGTCGGCGGCGCGCAAGGCGTTTTACACCTATGCGAGTACAGAGGTCAATCGTGCATATGTAACCGAGGACGGAGATGAAGTCGCTTCCTATATCCCGCTGTTGCCGCGCAACACTGACGAGGTGCGAGCGACGGAACTCTATACCGATACGGTGTGGCCAACCAGTGCCATCGATGGCAAGACGTATCTGCATTACGGAACGAGTTGCCCCAACTATAAGAAGGGGGCGCCATGCGGGCTGGCCTCGGTTGCTGCTTATGACGGGCAGGACAAATGCAATAGATGCCATTTTGGTGTTTCGTCGCTCGGTGCCGTTGCGGCTCCTTCGACTTCTATCGAAAACGGCTTTGAGTACCACTTTGATCGATTCAAAGAGGCTCTGGAAGACTACGTCGAATGCCGCAACAAAGAACTCGAACTTGAGCGTCAGACCGAGGATGAGGCCGACCGTGCGGGCAATGCGTTTGACCAGGCCATTAAAGCGCTTTCCGGCGAGCGCCCGCGTATCGCCCCACCTGGCCGCAACGGCGTGGTCGCCTTTGCAGTTTCGGGTGACATTACCAGCCCCGATCAACTTAACTCCTCGTTTAACGCGGCAGTCAGGCTTGGCGATCGCGGTGCTATCTCTGCCGCGGTGCTGGCGCCCGATGAGGCGACGGCGCAAAACAACGTGCTTTCGCGATTTTTCTCGACATTGAAGGAACGCTCGGGCGGCGTTGCCGGCGTGCTCGACGGCGTCATGGATGTTTGGGGACGGCTACTCGTGGGATACGGAGACATCCAAGGTTCGGCCGACGAACTTATGGACGAGATGATTAAAGACCTAGGAGGGGGCAGCGGTGCGTTGGGCTCCATTGCATCGTGGCTCGGCGATACCGTTTCGGCGTCCGTGGCGGCGCTGGGTTTGGAACCGTGCGACTTGCGCCTGCGAAAGCCGGTGCTGACCGATTCCGCCAACGTCATTAAGAGTCCGGGGTCTGACATTGCGGGTCTCTCTCAAACGCAAGACAAACTGCGAAGTATTCCGTTGGGCGTGACCGATCCCAAGGCGCTTTGCGAGGCGTTGGAATATCAAGTCGAACGCACCATTAGCGGTACGGTGTTCACACTTGCGGAGATTCCTCTGCCCGGCGGCGGCTCCATCCCGCTCACCGTCGATGTCGCCACGCTGGTTGGCGCTCTGGGCGGTGGGTCGTAATGAGTATCCGCATGCGTCTGCGCGAGGAGCGCGCCCAAGCGACGGTTGAGATGGCAGTGGTTACGCCCGTTTTGCTGGTGCTGGCACTCATCGTGTACAACGTCATGATCTTTGCCAGCGCTGTTGCGCGCTTCGACCGCGTGGTGCCCGACATCGTGTTGGCGCACGCCGTGGCGTCGGAGGGGGAGGGCGACGAAAGCTCTGCCGATGCCTCGGCGACGGTTCAGACTCAAATTCTGAATGCCATGGAAGGCTATGACTTGCAGATCGAAGTGTCGAGCGAGCAAGGCGCGGAGGCATCGGATGGTGGCCTGCTCTCCCTATCCGGTACGTTTAGGACCTACACCTGCACCATGCACTATGAGCCGTGGCCGACTTCTCTCAGCATCGCTGGCGTTCCGCTGGGGGCGCCGACAACGTTGTCGCACGAGCGTGCGGTGACGGTCGATCCATGGCGTCCGGGGGTGGTCATGTGACCGCGGTCTCGTCCTACATCGTCTACGCGCGGGCACTCAATAGGCTGGGTTGGACGCCGGCCGAGTTTGTGGTGGCGGAGTCGTTTGTCGTGCGCCTGCGCGGCATGCTGGGACGGCGTCCGGTTGCCGCCAACGGCCTGCCGCTCGTCATGGCGTTTCCACGCTGCTCTTCGGTCCATACGTGTTTTATGGCCTATCCCATCGACATCGCCTTCATCGATCGCGACGGCAATATCCTCGCGCGCTACGAAAACGTCCGCCCTTGGCGCATGTGCTCCTGCCCCGGCGCCTGGGCCGTACTAGAGCGTCCTTCAATCATTGTTTCGACCCCTGCTCTCCAACGCGTGCCGGCTTAAGAATTGGCGACAGTGGACTTTCGTCATACGAAATTGGGTAAGATGGAGGAGAAGATGCATGGATGTTGAGATTCATCCCAACGCTAAAAAGCACCTGACGGAAAAGCAGGTGCTTAGCGCTTGGCTTGCGGTTACTGAGTGCATTCGTCGCGAGTCGAAGGACGAGCCGCCGAGATGGCTTGCGATTGGATGGCTCCCAGACGGACGAAGCGTGGAGCTTGTCGCGGTCGAGCTTGTCCGTGGGTGGCTTATCATTCATGCCTTGTCTCCAGTCCAGAAGAAATTTTGGCAGGAGATTGAACAGGCTCGGCAAAGGGGTCGATGATGGGCAAGACGTATACGGCCGCTAATGGTCAGGTTGTAACGGATGAAATGATTGACGCGTGGTGCGAGTCGTACGAGCGCGGAGAGTTTCCGGATGGCGAACACACCGTTGGTGGGATCGTGCATGGACGGCCCCCGCTCTCAGGTGAGGGGACGGCAACGCTGTCGGTCAAGATTCCTCTGGGAATGAAGGAGGCCATTCGTCGACGGGCGGCTGCCGAGGGGATGACGCCAAGTGAGTTTGCCCGTGCGGCTCTGAGTGAAAAACTTCTTGCTGCCGGCTGATGCCTCTGACGTGCCGATTTATAGAACCGAGGCTGTGCTCAAAAACTTTTTTAAAATTCTCGGTTGACCGGAACGCGTCCTTGGTTATACTAATCAAGCCTTGAAACAAGGCACACCTCAAATGGCTGGGTAGCTCAGTTGGTAGAGCAGAGGACTGAAAATCCTCGTGTCAGGGGTTCGATTCCCTTCCCCGCCACCTTGAATTGACTAGGACCTCTGCAAAGGGGTCCTTTTCTTTTATGTAGCCCATGCACGGAATCGAACCCCGTGAGGGCGCGGAGCTGAGGAAACGCGCAAGCGTTTTCCAGCGTAGCTCGCAAGGCGCGCAAGCGCCGCAGCGGTCCGTCCGCGCAGCGCGCGGACGCGATTCCCTTCCCCGCCACCTTGAATTGACTAGGACCTCTGCAAAGGGGTCCTTTTCTTTTATTGAGGGCTCTGCGGAAATTGCGTCCCGGAATTTGGCTTCAGAGTGGGATGCGCTTTCCGGCGCTTACTTCCGACGTGCGTGCACATCTCGGGCCCGCCCGCTCAGACATTCCTCCCGCTTTTGCGCCACTTTACAGACCGTTCGGTCGTCTGTCCGCATGCGCGGGTATACTCAAAACGATACTTTTCCTATGCAATACGATGCAGGCTCGGCCTGCACGATCCGAAGGGGGCAGTGATGGAGAGGATACTCGGCGTTAATCTCTCTGGCTGGTTTATTCCCGAGCCTTGGGTGACCCCGTCGCTATACGCGGCGACCGGTGCATCCAACGCGGCCGAGCTGCAGGAGGCCATGGGCACCGCCGCCTATAACGAGCGCATGCGCCGTCATTACGAGACGTTTGTGAGCGAGGACGATTTCCGTCGCATGGCGCAGATCGGCCTCAACGCCGTGCGCCTGCCGGTGCCTTGGTATGCCTTTGGCTCACAGGAGTCCGATGCCTCCTACATCTCGGTTGTCGATTACATCGACCGCGCGATTGAGTGGGCTGCCAAGTACAACATTCGCGTGCTGCTTGACCTGGCGACTGTGCCCGGTGGCCAGGGCGATTCCAACGATTCGCCCGCCACGCCGGAGGCTGTTGCCGAGTGGCATTCGTCCACCAACGGTCGTCATGTCGCACTCGACGTGCTCGAGCGCTTGGCCGATCGCTACGGCGAGGCCGAGAGCCTGCTGGGTATTGAGCTGCTGGATACGCCGCAGATGAGTGTCCGCAAGAGCCTCTTCACCATGACGGATGGCATTCCTGCTCACTACCTGCGCAATTTCTATCGCGATGCTTACGAGCTCGTCCGTTCGTATATGCCCGAGGATAAGATCGTCGTTTTCTCGTCGTCGGGGCATCCCAGCGAGTGGAAGCATTTTATGCGCGGCGCCAAGTACAAGAACGTCTACATGGACCTTCACCTGTACCATTACCGCGACGAGCATGCGCTCGACATCACGAGCCCCCGCGGGCTGACGACGGCGATTTCGCGTAACAAGCGCGAGCTTAAAGAAGCGATTTCAACTGGGTTCCCCGTGCTGGTGGGCGAATGGTCGGGCGCGGCGATCTTTGCCAACTCGTCGGTTACGCCCGAGGGCCGCAATGCCTACGAGCGCGTGTTTATCGCCAATCAGCTGGCTTCGTTTGCGCCGGCTGCCGGTTGGTTCTTCCAAACGTGGAAGACCGAGAAGCGCATTGCAGCATGGGACGCCCGCGCGGCGCTCGGCACGCTCGAGCGCGGCATGATTGAATAGGTTGATATGACGCAAAACAGCGCCCATACGGGCAAACTCTATGTGGTCGGCACGCCCATCGGCAACCTGGGCGACCTGTCCCCGCGCGTTGGCGAAGCCTTTGCCGCTGCCGATGTCATCTGCTGCGAAGACACGCGTGTGACGTCAAAGCTGCTGATGCACCTGGGCATTTCCAAGCCGCTTGTCCGTTGCGACGAGAATGTGATCGCCAGCCGCGCCGCCGGCCTGGTCGACCGCCTGCTGGCGGGGGAGACCCTCGCCTTTGCCTCGGACGCCGGCATGCCGAGCGTGTCCGATCCCGGCCAGGCGCTGGTCGAGGCGGCGCGTGAGGCCGATGTGCCCGTCGAAGTTATTCCCGGGCCTTCTGCTTGCGTCACGGCGCTCGTTTCGTCCGGCATTCCCTGCGAGCATTTCTTCTTCGAAGGCTTTTTGGGTCGCAAGCACGGCGACCGCGTGCGCCGACTGCAGCGTCTTGCCGTGGTGCCCGGCGCACTCATCTTCTACGAGTCTCCACATCGCATCGTGGCGACGCTCGAGGCCGTGGCGGAGGTCTTTCCCCAACGTGAGGTTGCCGTCTGCCGCGAACTCACCAAGCTGCACGAGGAGGTCTTGCGCGGGCCCGCCGCCCAGCTCGCCGAGGAGCTGCGTGCTCGCGGCGAGGTAAAGGGCGAGATTGCGCTGGTCATCGCGCCGCCGAGCGAAGATGAGGAGGCCGGTATCGTGCCGGTTGGCGCCGCGGCAGCGGATCCCGACGAGGCTCTGCGCGAGGATATCCGCGCCGCGCTCGAGGAGGGAGAGCCCGCCTCTGCGGTGGCCAAGCGCCTGTCGCAGAAGTACTCGCGCCGTAAGCGCGATGTCTATGCCATGGTGCTCGATATGCAATAGATGGAGGATATCCAGCCCTTGCGCTAGAATCATCCCCTGTATGCAACGTTTTTCTGGAGGACAAACCCCATGGATCAAAGTAAGCCTTCGTTCTTTATCACGACGCCCATCTACTACGTCAACGCCGATCCGCACCTGGGCACGGCTTATTCCACCATCATCGCCGACGTTCAGGCCCGTTATCGTCGCTCCGCCGGCTATAACGTCAAGTTCCTGACCGGCATGGACGAGCACGGCGAGAAGGTCGCCGAGGCCGCAGCCAAGCACAACATGACGCCGCAGGAGTGGACCGACAGCCAGGCTCCGCACTTCAAGGAGCTTTGGAGCAAGCTCGAGATCTCCAACGACGACTTCATCCGCACCACCGAGCCGCGCCAGCATCATGCCGTGCAGTACCTGTGGGAGCGCATGAAGGAGTCCGGCTACCTGTATAAGGGCAGCTACGACGGTTGGTATTGCGTGCCTGACGAGACCTACTTCACCGATACGCAGGTCCAGAAGGGCGACGAGGAGTACGGCAGCGTCGGCCAGCACCTGTGCCCCGACTGCCACCGTCCGCTTGAGCGCGTGCAGGAGGAGTCCTACTTCTTTAAGCTTTCCGCTTTCCAGGACAAGCTGCTCAAGCTTTACGACGAGCACCCCGACTTTGTCGAGCCTGCGTTCCGCATGAACGAGGTACGTAGCTTTGTCGAGGGCGGCCTTAATGACCTTTCCGTGAGCCGTACGAGCTTTGACTGGGGCATTCAGGTCCCGTTTGACGAGGGTCACGTGACCTACGTGTGGTTCGATGCGCTGCTCAACTATATGACGGCCGTCGGCTACGGTGTCGACACCGACGAGGCGCGTGCCGAGCTGGCCTATCGCTGGCCCGCGCAGTTCCACATCGTGGGCAAGGACATCATCCGCTTCCACTGCGTCATTTGGCCCGCCATGCTCATGGCCATCGGCGAGGCCCTGCCCGAGCACGTCTTTGCCCACGGCTTCCTGACCGTGCGCAATGCCGAGACCGGCAAGGCCGAGAAGATGTCCAAGAGCCGCGGCAACGCCATCGCTCCGCAGGACGTTATCGACATGTTGGGCGTCGAGGGCTATCGCTACTACTTTATGACCGACGTCGTCCCCGGCACCGACGGTGCCATCAGCTTCGATCGCATGGAGCAGGTCTACAACGCCGACCTGGCCAACAGCTGGGGCAACCTTATCTCGCGTTCGCTCAACATGAGCGGCAAGTACTTTGATGGTTGCGCGCCCGCCAAGCCCGCATCGTTCGATGCGTTCGACAACCCGCTGGCAAAGATCGCCGATGGTCTGGTCGAGCGCTACATGGCCAAGATGGACGTGCTCGATTATGGTGGAGCTAAGGACGAGGTCATGGAGCTCATCCATGCCGCCAACCACTACATCGAGGACTCCGAGCCCTGGGCGCTTGCCAAGGACGAGGCCAAGGCTGACGAGCTGGCGTTTGTGATCTACAACCTGCTCGAGGCCATCCGCATTGCCGCTCACCTGCTGATGCCGCTCATGCCCCAGACTTCTGCCGAGGCCCTGCGCCGCCTGTCCTGCGAGGACGAGGCCGCGAGCGACGACCTCAAGGGCATTTGCGCTTGGGGCCTGCTTGCCGGTGGTCAGCCCGTCGAGAAGGGCGAGCCGCTGTTCCCGCGTCTGGGCTAAGCCGCTGCGCGCCATATCGGCAATTTGCTGTTTAGCTGTAAGGGCATGGCCGCAACGGTCCATGCCCTTTTGCTTTACGATGCAGCCACCATGTTAAGGAGGCAACCATGACAACTTCGCCTTTGGCAAACCCCACGGCAACTAGGGAGCTGCTAGAGGAGTTTGGCCTTGCGACCAAGCATCGCCTGGGCCAGAACTTCCTGATCGACAACCATGTGATCGAACGTATCTGTGAGCTCGCTGAGCTTGCGGGCGATGAGCGCGTGCTCGAGGTCGGCCCGGGTTGCGGCACGCTGACGTTGGCCCTGCTGCAGGAGGCGGCGTGCGTTACGTCGATTGAGGCAGATCCCGAGCTCGAGCCGGTGCTCGATGCTCACGCCGCCGACTACGCCAACTTCCGCTTTATCATGGGCGACGCGCTTAAGGTGGGCCCGGAGCAGATTGAGCAGGCCGCCGGCGGCGAGCCCACGGTATTTGTCGCGAACTTGCCCTATAACGTGGCGGCGACAATCATCCTGCAGTTCTTCCAGACGATGCCCGCGCTCAAGCGCGCCGTCGTCATGGTGCAAAAGGAGGTTGCCGATCGCATTGCCGCAGTGCCGGGCAACAAGACCTATGGCGGCTATACGGCAAAGCTCGGCCTGTATGCGCAGGTGACGGGTCGCTTTGAGGTGCCGCCGCGTTGCTTTATGCCGGCGCCGCACGTGGACTCGGCCGTCGTGCGTATCGACCGTGTTGACGGCGTGGTACCCGAAGGACTCGATCGCGAATTTGTGGCCCGCGTGATTGATGCTGCATTTGCTCAGCGTCGCAAGACCATCCGCAATTCCATGAGCGCCAACGGTTTTGCCAAGGACGTGCTCGATGCCGCTTTTGAGGTTTGCGGTATCGCACCCACCACGCGCGCCGAGACGCTCGATGTTGCCGACTTTGTCCGTCTGGCCCGGGGGCTAATCCATGATGCCTAATGCCGAACGCGTGACGTTTACCAAGAAAAAGAAGACGGTTGCTTGTCCCGTGCCTTTGGCGCCGCTTGCCGACACGCATGCACATCTGCTTTCGTTTTGGGGCAAGGATGTGCCCGAGACGCTCCTGCGTGCCAAAGCCGCGGGCGTCGACCTGTTGGTGACGATGTTCGACCCCATTGCCGACAAGCGCAGCGTGGCGGACTATAGCGACTGGCTGGTGCGCGAGATTCTTCCGATGCAGGATATCCCGCAGATCAAGTATCTTGCCGGCGTGCATCCGTATGGCGCGCCGGACTATACCGACGACGTTCATGCACAGGTCGTTGCCGCACTTGATGACCCCTTATGCGCCGGTATTGGCGAAATCGGCCTGGACTATCACATGGACTATGACGACGATATCGCGCCGGCACCCCATAACGTGCAGATTGATTGCATGGCGCGCCAGCTCGAGCTTGCCGTGCGCCGCAATGTGCCGGTGGAGCTGCACCTGCGTCACGAGGACTCGGATGGGGAGCGCACCTCGCACGTTGATGCGTACAACGTACTGCGCGAGGTGGGTGTGCCCCAGGCTGGTTGTGTGCTGCACTGTTTTGGCGAGGACCGCGCCACGATGGAGCGCTTTGTGGATTTGGGCTGCTATATCGCCTATGGCGGTGCGGCCACCTTTAAGCGCAACGACGATGTGCGCGAGGCATTTGCGGCAACCCCACTCGATCGAATTTTGTTCGAGACGGATTGCCCGTATATGGCTCCGGAGCCCATCCGCGGTCTTGAATGCGAGCCCGCAATGATCTCCATTACGGCAAACACGCTGGTCAACGACCGTGTCGATCGTACCGGCGAGGATGCTGAGGCAATCGCGCAAGCCGCTTGGGAGAATGCCTGCAAACTTTTTCAAAAATAGTTCTTGCGTTCGTGGTGGCGCTCCGTTATTCTAATTCCTGCACGCGGGCGTGGCGGAATTGGCAGACGCGTACGGTTCAGGTCCGTATGGGGGCAACCCCATGAAGGTTCAAGTCCTTTCGCCCGCACCATTAAATTAAAGAGCTCCCAGCAATGGGAGCTTTTTTGTTATGGGCCCATCACAGGGACTTGAACCTGTGAAGGAGCGAGCGTAAAGAAAACGCGGAGCGTTTTTAGCGAGCTGGCGAGGACGCCGGCAGGCGGCCGAAGCCGGTGCGGATCCGCGAAGCGGATACGCGGACGTCCTTTCGCCCGCACCATTAAATGAAAGAGCTCCCAGCAATGGGAGCTTTTTTGTTATGGGCCTCTTGTTGATGTCATGTTGCTGCTTCGTGCGGGTATCCTAGTGCCAACGTGTGCCTATCAGAGGAGAGACCATGCTGTTGTCCGGTATCATCGCCGCCCTTACCAGCCTTTTGATTCCCATCATCATCCTGTTGCTGCTGCTTCCTAACGCCTGCTATGTCGTTGAACAACAGCATGCCGTGATCATTGAGCGTCTGGGCAAGTTTAACCGCATCGTCAACGCGGGCTTCCACATGAAGGTGCCCGTGATCGACCGCAAGGCCGCCACGGTGAGTCTGCGCACCATGAAAAACGGTTTTGGCATCGACGTTAAGACCCAGGACAACGTGACCATCGGCCTTGAGGTCTCTGCTCAGTACCACGTGAGCTATGACATGGGCGCCGGCCCGGCAGATTCGGGCATCTACAAGAGCTACTATATGCTGCAGGAGCCCGTCGACCAGATGCGTGACTTCATCACCGACGCTCTGCGCTCTTCGATTCCCGTCTACACACTCGATGAGGTCTTTGCCAAGAAGGATGACATCGCCAAGGACGTTAATGCCACCGTGTCCGAGCAGATGGCTGCCTACGGCTTCACCCTCGTGTCGACACTCATCACCAAGATCGCGCTGCCGACCGAGGTCGAGAACTCCATGAACGACATCAACGCCGCCCAGCGCAAGCGCGCTGCTGCGCAGGAGCTCGCCGAGGCCGACCGCATCAAGCGCGTCACCGAGGCGACCGCTGAGGCCGAGGCGATGGAAAAGGCGGGCGAGGGCATCGCCAACCAGCGCAAGGCCATCGCGTTGGGCATCAAGGATTCGCTCGAGATTATCCAGGAGACGGGCGTCGGCAACGACGAGGCCAACCAGCTGTTCATGTTTACGCAGTGGTCCGAGATGATGACAGAGTTCGCTCGCACGGGTAAAACCTCGACGGTCGTGCTGCCGAGCGATTTCTCGCAGTCGGCCTCGATGTTCGAGCAGATGCTGACCGCTGGCGAAGTTCAAAACGATTCGAAGGAGTAGACGCGCGTGAAATACACCGTCGTTTGCGTCGGTAAGCTCAAGGAGCGCTTTTGGAAGGACGCGTGCGCTGAGTACACCAAGCGCCTAGGTGCCTATGCCAAGGTGGATATCCGCGAGGTGGCCGATATCGACCCGGCTAAGGCGGGCGGCGTGGATGCCGCACGCGACAAGGAGGGGGCGGCGATTCTTGCAGCCCTGCCGCCTCGAGCGCATGTGATCCTGCTTGCCATTGAGGGCAAAGAGCGCTCGAGCGAGGAGCTTTCGGCCCGTCTCGATGACCTCATGCTGCGAGGCAACAGCGACATCGCCTTTGTAATCGGCGGATCGGACGGTGTGAACGATGCCGTGCGCGCCCGCGCCGACGAGATGCTCAGCTTTGGACGCATTACCTTGCCGCATAACCTGGCGCGCGTGGTGCTGCTGGAGCAGGTTTACCGCGCCTGCAAGATCAGCCGTGGCGAGCCGTATCACAAATAGGTCGGCAATACGAAACAATGCCGTGGGACAATAGCCTTCGTTTTGAAGAGCGTGTCTGAGAGGACTATGAGATATGAAGATCGGATTTGTCGGTTTTGGCAATATGGCGAGCGCTATGGCCGATGGCTGGATCGCCGCCGGTGTGGCTGCGAGCGATATGTGCGCCTGCGCGGGCCACTACGACGCCTTGGTTGAGCGTTGTGAGACGCGTGGGATGGTTGCCTGTCGTGATGCGGCGGAGGTTGTCGCTGCATCCGATATCGTGGTTGCTGCGGTCAAGCCATACATGATCGAGAAGGTCTTCGCTCCGCTCAAGGACGCTCTAGCCGACAAGGTTGTCCTTTCGGTCGCCTGGACTTGGGATAGCGTCAAGTGGGAGCAGGTCCTGCCGGGTGTCGCGCATATCTCGACGGTGCCCAACACGCCGGTTTCGGTGGGCGAGGGCGTCATCGCCTGCGAGAAGTCCTCTACGCTCAACGGCGAGCAGCGTGCCGTGGTGCTCGACCTGCTCGGTAAGCTTGGCACTGTCGTCGAGCTCGACACGAGCCTGCTGTTTGTGGGTGGCACCGTGGGTGGTTGCGCCCCGGCATTTGTCGCCATGGCGATTGAGGCCTTGGGCGACGCGGCCGTCAAGCACGGTATCCCGCGCGCCGATGCCTATCGCATTGTGAGCCAGATGGTGCTGGGCACGGCAAAGCTGCAGCTTGCGACTGGTCAGCATCCTGCGGCGATGAAGGATGCCGTATGCTCACCCGGCGGCGCCACCATCAAGGGCGTCGTCGCGCTCGAGGATGCTGGCATGCGCAGCGCCCTGGTCAAGGCCATCGACGCCACCCTCCAGTAAAACCTGCCATTTAGGGACAGGTTTATTTTGGCAGGTTTTTCCTGCGGTTTTGTATCTTGAGCAAAAAGCGCCCCGCAACTGGATCAATTCCAGTGGCGGGGCGCTTGCGTTTGTCCAGATAAAACCGACCAAAATAAGCCTGTCTCTTTTTGGCAGGCTAGTCCCAGAAGCCGTCTTGATCGTCCTCGTCCTTGGGGCCGCGGTCGACATACATCTTATGGGTGCGCTTCTCCATTACAAAGGCAAGAATCGCAAACAGTAGGATGCCGCCGGCGAAAAGGATGGCAAAACCGGTGCGGGTGCCAAACAAAAAGGAAAAAACTGCGTCCATTGGGTGCCTTCTTGCGTAGTTGGGTTGGGTCGTAAACGCTCATAAGTATATACTTGCCCATACATGTACAAGGTTGCAACCTAAATGGAATGTATATCGCCGGAGGATCTAATGCTTGATATCAAGTTTGTTCGCGAGAACCCCGATGCCATCGATACCGCCATGGCCAACCGCCAGACGTCTTGGGATCGAGAGAAGTTCTTCGAGCTCGACGACGAGCGCCGTGCCGTCATCACCGAGGTCGAGGAGCTCCAGGCCACGCGTAATGCCGAGTCCAAGAAGATCGGCGCCCTGATGAAGGAGGGCAAGAAGGACGAGGCCGAGGCCGCCAAGGAGGCCGTGCGCGCCGTCAACGAGAAGATTGACGGTCTGGCCGAGCGCCGCACCGCTCTCGAGCAGGAGCAGTACGACTTTATGGCTCACCTTCCCAACATCCCTTGCGAGGCCACGCCGTACGGCAAGGACGAGGACGAGAACATCGAGCGCCGTCGTTGGGGCACCCCGCGCGAGTTCGACTTCGACTTTAAGCCGCACTGGGACCTGGGCACCGACCTCGACATCCTCGATTTCGAGCGCGGCAACAAGCTCTCCGGTAGCCGCTTTACCGTTCTCGGTGGCGCCGGCGCCCGTCTTGAGCGCGCCCTCATCAACTTCTTCCTTGACACGCACACCAGCCGTGGCTTTAAGGAGTGGTGGCCGCCCATCGTCGTCAAGCGTCAGACCATGTTTGGCACGGGTCAGCTGCCCAAGTTCGAGGACGACGCCTATCACGTCTCGGGCGACAACTTCCTGATCCCCACCGCCGAGGTCGTGCTTACCAACCTGCACGCCGGCGAGGTTCTCGATGCTGATACCCTGCCGCGCCGCTACACCGCCTTCACCCCCTGCTTCCGCGAGGAGGCCGGCTCCGCTGGTCGCGACACCCGCGGTATCATCCGCCAGCACGAGTTCGACAAGGTCGAGATGGTCAAGTTTGCCAAGCCGGAGGAGTCCGACGAGGAGCTCGAGAGCATGACCGCCGAGGCCGAGTTCCTGCTTCAGCAGCTGGGCCTTCCGTATCGCGTGATTAGCCTGTGCACCGGCGACCTGGGCTTCTCTGCCCGTCAGACCTACGACATCGAGGTCTGGCTGCCGAGCTACAACGCCTACAAAGAGATCAGCTCCTGCTCTAACTGCGGCGATTTCCAGGCCCGTCGCGCCAACATCAAGTATCGCGACCCCGAGAACTTCAAGGGCTCGCGCTACCTGCACACCCTCAACGGTTCCGGCCTGCCGGCTGGCCGCACCATGGCCGCCATTCTGGAGAACTACCAGAACGCCGACGGCACCATCACGATCCCCGAGGTTCTGCGTCCCTACATGGGCGGCCTCGAGAAGATCGAGCCGGTCGCGTAAGCTAGCTGCATAGGCGATTTGCGAGGGCGCTCCTTTTAGGGGCGCCCTTTTTGTGTACGGCTATACCATGCCGTGCGGACAGCTCGATAGAAAACACACGAACAAACGTTCTGTATACAGCCATTTACCTGCTATGCTTTTGCTAGCTAAGAGCAAGAGAAAGGGGATGTGATGGAGCTGTTCGACGAGCGGGTTGTTTTGTTCCAGAGCGATGAGGGCGGGGAGCACCTGCTGGTAACGTGCGAGCCGTCGGGTATGGGTGGCTTGGTGGTTCGGCAGACGAGTGAGGGGCCATTGACGCAATGGTGCTATGAGGAGTCGCCGCATGTGGTCGAGACGTTTGTGGCGCATGAGGCGCTTGTTGTCCTTGAGCACTTCTATGGTGTTGGAACTTCTAATCAGGTGGCCCGAATGCTGAGCATCTCGTTTGCTGACTACGACTGTGCCCAACGGGTGCGGTCGCTTCTGGGGGAGCTCGGTGCTGGGTTCGATGTAGTTGAAAAACCGATTGATCGTATGGGGGACATTGGCGCATGCGGAGCTGCGTGAGGAACATATTCTCCAAAAAGTTTGAGATTGTGCTTGACTCCAACTAACTAAAGTGGTTTTATATGTCTTGCGCTGCGGCGTTACCTCAGCTGGATAGAGGGTCTGACTACGAATCAGAACGTCATAGGTTCGAATCCTATACGCCGCACCAATTGAACTTGAAGCCTCCGGCAACGGGGGCTTTTCTTTTATGGCGGTATCCCATGGATTCGAATCTCGGTCGAGGCGCGAGCGTCTTAATCATCACTTCGTAAAATTTTTCCAAATTGTCGCTTGACCCATCGAGGGGTCACGTGCATAATAATCCGTGTGTTGCGGCGTTACCTCAGCTGGATAGAGGGTCTGACTACGAATCAGAACGTCATAGGTTCGAATCCTATACGCCGCACCAATTGAGTTTTAAGCCTCCGGAAACGGGGGCTTTTCCTTTACGGGGGCATTGCGGAGATTCGAACCTCGGTCGAGGCGCGAGCGCCAAGAAAACGCGGAGCGTTTTTAGCGAGCGGGCGAGCACGCCGGCAGGCGGGCGAAGCCGGTGCGGATCCGCGCAGCGGATGCGCGGAATCCTATACGCCGCACCAATTGAACTTGAAGCCTCCGGCAACGGGGGCTT
>CABUUK010000052.1 GCA_902494765.1 uncultured Collinsella sp. | reverse complement strand
GAACGGGGGAAACGGCGGTCGACGAAACTGGAGAGGAGGTATTACGAGCTCCTGTGCGAATTGGAGAGAGCGCTCCCGCAAACTGCCTCTTGACAACTTATAGGAGCGTCGGTTTTGTTTTTGTAAATTCCGGGATGGTCGAGGGTGGCCGGTTTAACGTAGTAGATGGCCACGTTTCGTGGCAAACGGTCCGACCCAAGACCCAAGGCAGCCAACCTCGAATGGACGTTCTCGAAGTTGCGGTGGAATACGGACTGAATTGGCACCTTAAAGGCAAAAACACTCCGTATTTCACCGCAACTTATAGGGAGATAGGCCTTAGAGGCGAGCGAGGTCGTAGGATTGGGCGGCAGACTCGCCGGCGCAGATGAGGTTGGTTGTGGCTTCTTGCACACCGAGCGCCTGGTCGAGGGGCATGGGCTTGCGGCAGATCGGAAGCACCAAGTCGATGCCCTGCACACACACCACATCCAGGTTGACGGCGCGACCACCCACGACGGCAACCACCGGTTTGCCATATCGCTTGGCGCGGCGAGCCACACCAACCGGCGCCTTACCGGCGGCGGACTGTTCATCCATATTGCCCTCGCCTGTAATGACCAGGTCGACATCGCGTACGCGCTCGTCAAACCCAATCAGATCGAGCACCGTCTCCACGCCCGAACGCAGCTCCGCACCGAGCGCCAGTAACGCCGCGCCCAAGCCACCGGCAGCGCCCGCGCCGGGCACGCCGAGCACCGAGCCAAATGTCCGTGCGCCCTCGGGTGTGCGCAACAACCCCTGGGCCCGCGCCTCGAAAATCGCCGTATCGAGCAGGCGGCCGTAGCCGACCATCCAACCGTCGTACCCGTGAAGCGCCTCGGCATCATCCGCTGGCAGACCCTTCTGCCCACCGAACACCGCAAGCGCGCCGCGACGCCCTACGAGCGGATTCTCGACATCGGAGAGCACAACGATGCGAGCGCCATCCAAAGCCTGCAGCGCAGGCGCCAAATCAACACTCGCCATGTGTTCAAGGCCCGCAAGACCGGGGGCGACATCGCAGCCCTGATCATCGACCACACGCGCGCCCAGCGCCTGCAGCATGCCGGCGCCACCGTCGTTGGTGGCACTGCCACCCAAGCCAATATAGATAGTCTTTGCGCCTGCGCGAACCGCATGGATCATAAGCTCGCCCACACCATAGGTCGAAGCCGCAAGCGCCGCCGATTCCGTGCAGGGTGAATACCCAATACCCGCCGCCTCGGCCATCTCAATTGCAGCCGACTCGCGCTCGCCGTCCACCAGTATCCGGGCAGACACGCGGTCGCCCAAGGGCCCTGCGACCTCGCAGGTTGAGAGCTCGCCACCGCAGGCGGCAACGGCATCGAGCGTTCCCTCGCCACCATCTGCCAGCGGCAATGTGCACACCTCGGCATCGGGCCACACACGGCGCACACCTTCGGCAACCGCCGCCTCCGCCTGCGCACTCGAAACGCTGCCCTTAAAGGAGTCGATCGCCAGCAGCACACGGCGGGGCCGGCGGCACGCAGGACCAAAGTCAACCGCCGTGTCAGCATCCTCACCGGCACCTGCAAGCGCTGCGGCGTGAGCGACGTGTGCTTCAAGATCGGCCCCACAACCGCAATCAGCGCCGCCCGCTCCGCGCAGACCGCCAAAATAGTTACTCAGCAGCTCGCGGCATTCATCCGCCAGGACCCCAGCCGTCACGTTAAACCGATGATTCAGGCGCGAGTCGGCATTCAAATCGTATAGGGATCCCAACGCGCCCGCCTTGGCGTCGCTCGCGCCATACACGCAGCGCCCCACGCGCGCGTTAACCATAAGGCCTGCGCACATGCAGCAGGGTTCCAACGTCACATAGACCGTACAGTCGGAAAGGCGCCAGCGACCGAGCGACCGAGCGGCAGCGCACACGGCCGCAAACTCGGCATGAGCCGAAGGATCCTGGTCGAGCTCGCGCCGATTGTGCGCCCGCGCGACAATCTCGCCCGCGCGCACCACTACGGCTCCGATGGGCACCTCGCCCACCGCCGCGGCGGCGCGCGCCTCCGCCAGCGCCTCGCGCATGAACTTCTCGTCGATTTCGGTGATCGTCATCGTTCGCCTTCCCTGTTGCAAATTCAAAACGATGCTATCATTACGACTCACGGAGAGATGGCAGAGCGGTTGAATGCGGCGGTCTTGAAAACCGTTGAGCGCGAGAGCGTTCCGGGGGTTCGAATCCCCCTCTCTCCGCCACTTTAGTGATTCACCGGTGTCATGGTCCGCTCAAACAGTGCATCGACCACGTCGGCTATCTCGGGTCGACGCTCAAGATCGTGGCCCGATTCCCACCATATCGTGAAAAGTCGAATAATACCGCCGGCGACAAACTCAGACGTCGTCTCGAGTGACACGGGGGCCAAGGCATCCTCGGCAAGCACGTTCATCACACGCTCGCGGATGGAGCGGGCAATGCGGTCGCAAATAACGTTGGTCAACATGCCCGACATGCTGCTTGCCAAAATGTTATCCATGAGCCGCTCGTGCGTCAGAATCAAATCCATGGCATCGTCCAAAATCGCGTGCCGAAGCGCGCGCACGTCCTCGGCAGACACTGCGCCGGCCTCATCGGGCTGTTTTTGCGGCAAGCCCGACATGAGCTCATCGATATAAAAGGCAAAGTAATCGTTCTTGTCGCGAAAGTGCTTGTAGAACGTCGTGCGGCGAATCATGGCGCGGTCGCACAGCATGGCAACCGTCAGGTCCTCAAAACGATGCTCTTCCAAAAGCTCGGTAAAGGCATCGAACAGGGCGCGGTAGGTTTTCTTAATGCGAAGGTCCACTGGTATCGCCATCCTCAGGGCAAAGACAACACTCGTCAATCTGTCGCATATCTTACACCTGTACCTCGCGCGCTTTGCCCCGGTGCCAACCCCGCCGAAAACACAACGCTTACCGGAAAGTTCGGCACGGTAAAACGTTGCGGGTATACTAGTAGCGTTATACCAACGGCAGCTGGCGCATGCCGCCGCGGCCATTCGAAACGGAGACATCATGATTACCGTCATCATCGGCATCGTTGTTGTCATTGTGATTGTCTGCGCCATCGCCGGCATCTACAACAACATGGTCACCAAGCGTAACCGCATCGATAACGCCTGGCAGAACATCGATACGCAGCTGCAGCGCCGTAACGACCTGATCCCCAACCTGGTCGAGACCGTCAAGGGCTACGCCAAGCACGAGCAGGAGACGCTCTCCGCCGTGATCAGCGCGCGTAACACCGCCGTCAAGGCCACCACGCCCGAGGCCAAGATGGAAGCCGACAACGTGCTGACCGGTGCGCTGCGCCAGCTCTTCGCCGTGGCCGAGGCCTATCCCGATCTTAAGGCAAACACCAACTTTACGCAGCTGCAGGCATCGCTCGAGGATACCGAGAACAAGATTAGCTATGCACGCCAGAGCTACAACGACTGCGTGCTCAGCTACAACAACGCCATTCAGACGTTCCCGGCTGTCATCTTTGCCGGCATCTTCCAGTTTAAGGAGCGCCAGGGCTTCGAGGCCGCCGAAGCAGCCCGCCAGGCCCCGACCGTCAAGTTCTAGTAGTTTGGCAGCGCATCCTTAATCGGCCAAATGCATAAACCGCCCCGTCGAATGCATACTTCGACGGGGCGGTTTCCTTTTTCGCGAAGGTCCCCCTCTAAGCGCCGTGCATTTTTAGGAGTATTCAACATAACCAAGAGCTTCGGGCGCCACGATAAATGCCAAAGACCGCGAATATCCCTGCAAATCAAACGCTGTCAGCCCATAACCCCGCCCATCATCCGTAGAAAACATCGAGAAATCCCGATTTTTTGCCCGAGGTCGGTATGCAGGGGCCTTCGATTGCAGAATACTCGCAAAAATGCACGTCGCCACCGCCCCCACATGGCGCGAAGCAAAACAAAAGGGCGACCCTCCTTTCCGGCGCACTCCGCAGGATGCAAGAAGCCCTCGCCGCACGAAGTGCGCAGCGAGGGGCTTCTTGCATGTCCGAGGACGCGCCGGGAGGGAACTTGCTCTCTGCCCGGATAGGTAAGACAAATTACGCGACGGTGTAAACCCAGTTGTGCTTGTCCTCGACAGCACCGGACTGGATGCCAGTCAGGGTCTCGCGGAGCTTCTTCATCACAGGGCCGATCTCGGTGTAGCCAGCCGGGAAGGTCACGGTCTCGTCGGCGCCGTAAACCTTGTTGTCGATCTCGCCAACCGGGGAGATGACGGCAGCGGTGCCGCACAGGCCGCACTCGACAAAGGTACCGGCCTTGACCTCGGCCCACTCGACGGGACGCTGATCGACGGTCATGCCCAGGTCCTGAGCGACCTGAACGAGCGAACGACGGGTGATAGAGGGCAGGATGGAGTCGGTGTGCGATTGCGGAACGACGAGCGTACCGTCCTCCTTCACGAACAGGACGTTGGCGCCGCCGGTCTCCTCGACATAGGTGCGGGACTCGGAGTCGAGATACAGGTTCTCGGCATAGCCCTCGCGATGGGCCTCCATCGTGGGCTTGAGGGACATGGCGTAGTTCAGGCCGGCCTTGATATTGCCGGTGCCGTGCGGTGCGGCACGGTCGTACTCGGAAACGCGCAGCTTAACGGGCTTAAGGCCACCCTTAAAGTACGGACCGACCGGGGTCACGAGAATGCGGAACGTGTACTCAGGAGCGGGAGCCACGCCAATCACGTCACCGGAGCCGATCATAAACGGACGCACGTACAGGGTCGCACCGGAACCGAAGGGCGGAACCCAGGCGGCGTTTGCAGAAACGACCTGCTTGACAGCCTCGACGAACTTGTCCTTGGGGAACGGGGGCATCTCGAGGCGCTGGGCAGAGTTATACATACGCTCGGCGTTCATGTCGGGACGGAAGCAGACGATGCTGCCGTCCTCGGCGGTGTAAGCCTTCAGGCCCTCAAAGACCTCCTGGCAGTAATGGAAGATGCCGCCGCACTCGGAGACATGCAGGGTGTGGTCGGTGGTCAGGCCGCCTTCGTCCCACTCGCCGTCCTTCCAATGGGCCTCGTAGCTGTAATCGGTCTTCATGTAGCCAAAGCCGAGGCTACCCCAATCGATATCCTTCTTCTCGACAGTCATATGTCGCTCCTTACATACACAGTTGCAAACTCGCGAACCCGCACGCAAGGACCGAGGCCGGCCGCGTCGCAACGTCGCACGCCCGGAGCGTAGAGCCGGACGGGACACGCAAACAGCATCAAAGCCGATGGCACGTCGATTCGCATGCACGAGATTGTACTCCGCACGCGCGTCGGATAAAACGTTTTTCTTTAACTAACTAAAGTATTTTCATTTGACCGAAGCAAAAAGGCCCGCCACCGTAAGCGGTGACGGGCCTCAACGGCACGGTTTGCGCGCTGGCTCGAGCTACGCGTTCTTTTTGCCCAGCTTGGCCTTAACCAGACCGACCACGGTCGGGATGATCGACACGGCAACGATGCCGACAATCAGCAGCTCAAAGTGCTCCTGCACAAAGGGAATGCCGCCAAAGAAGTAGCCCAGCAGCGTAAAGACCGTCGACCAGGTAATGCCGCCCAGCACGTTAAAGACGACAAAGCTGCGCCAGTGCATGCCGCCCATGCCAGCGATAAAGGGCACAAAGGTGCGGATAAACGGGAAGAAGCGACCCAGGAAGATGGCCAGGTGACCCCACTTGTCCAAGAAGTCCTCGGACTTTTTGATGCGCTCGGGCGTCATGGCCTTGACCTTGCCCGAAGCGATGATCTTGCGGCCAAAGAAGTGACCGATCATAAAGTTGCACTGATCGCCCAAAATGGCAGCGGCCCATGCGGTGGCCAGAAGCGCCACGATGTTAAAGCCGCCGTTGTGGGCAAAGAAACCCGAGGCGAACAGCAGCGAATCACCGGGAAGGAACGGGAAGAACACCACGCCCGTCTCGATAAAGATGATCAGGAATACGCAGCCGTAGGCCATAAGCGGGCCGGCGGCGATCCAGCTGGCGATCGCGGTGCGCGGGTCCTTAAGCAGCTCGGCAATAAAATTGATGAAACCCATGAAGTAAAACCTCTCAGTTGTGGGCGCGGATACGTCCAAGTTGACCAGTATACGGTTGCGGTGCCCCCTCGTGCGCAACCCCACAAAAGCATGACTCCATTACCAGCAAGTTTGCATAACTGACACTTGTAGCGCAAAGCCGCCAAGATTGTCCTTTTTAATCCCTAGCGAATCGCTATACTTTATTGAATCGCATTGCCATGGCGCTAAGGGAGGGCGGCCGGTGAGCTTTATCAATACCATTCGCGAGGACATCAAGACCGTCCAGGCGCAGGACCCCGCCGCGCAAAACGGTCTGGTCATCTTCCTTTCCTATCCTGGCCTGCACGCCAAGTGGAACCACGTGCCCGAGCACTGGCTGTGGGAGCACGGTCATCGCTCGCTCGCCCGCGTGCTCTCGCAAATCACCCGCCACATCACCGGCGTCGAGATTCACCCTGCCGCGCAGATTGGCAAGCACTTCTTTATCGACCACGCCATGGGCGTCGTCATCGGCGAGACCACCATTGTGGGCGACAACTGTGTGCTCTACCAGGGCGTCACGCTCGGCGGCACCGGCAACGAGACCGGCAAGCGTCACCCCACCCTGGGCAACAATGTCACGGTGGGCACGGGCGCCAAGGTGCTCGGCAACATCCGCATCGGCAACAACGTCAAGATCGGCGGCAACTCGGTCGTCGTTAAGGACGTGCCCGACAACTGCACCGTCGTGGGCGTGCCGGGACGCATCATCAAGCGCAACGGCTGCCGCGTATTCGAGGAGAGTTTCGACGCCAAGCAGCATCGCGAGTACATGCCCGATGACGCCGCCGAGCAGAGTGCCCTCAACCGCCAGGGCATCACCGAGAATGCCCGCCGCGTCAAAGAACTCGAGCGAGAGGTGGCCGAGCTCAAAGCCCTCGTCGCCAAGCTCGTGGACGAACGCTAGAGGCGGACGACCACCGACAACATTGACGCCAACGCAAAGGCGCGCCAGAGGATTCACCCCCGGCGCGCCTTATTTGTGATGTGGTAAAGAGACTGTCCCTTTGTCACATTATGCGAACTGGCTCAGATAGAGGTCGGCGTAGGCACCCTCGGCAGCCAGCAGCTCCTTATGCGTGCCCTGCTCGATAATGTTGCCGTGATCCATGACCAAGATCAGGTCGGCATCCACAATCGTCGACAGGCGGTGTGCGATCACAAAGCTCGTGCGCCCGCGCATAAGCGCATCCATGGCACGACCGATGGCAAGCTCGGTACGCGTGTCCACGCTTGAGGTCGCCTCGTCCAGGATGAGAATCGCCGGGTTGTTGAGCAGCACGCGAGCGATGGTCAGCAGCTGACGCTGGCCCTGGCTGATGCTCTCGGCATCGTTGGCCACGCGCGTGTCGTAGCCCTGCGGCATGGTGCGCACAAAGAAGTCGACCTGCGCGGCGCGCGCAGCCGCCACGATCTCGTCGCGCGTCGCCTCGGGGCAGCCGTAGGCGATATTCTCGGCAATCGTGCCGTCGAACAGCCAGGCGTCCTGCAGCACCATGCCAAACTGCTGCCGTAGCTCGCCGCGGTCCATGCGGCTCGTATCCACGCCGTCGAGCGTAATACGCCCGCCGTCAATCTCGTAGAAGCGCATGAGCAGGTTGATGAGCGTCGTCTTGCCTGCGCCCGTGGTTCCCACCACGGCAATCTTCTGGCCCGGCTCGGCGGTAAACGACACGTCGCGCATAAGCGGCTTGTCGGGCGAATAACCAAAGCGCACATGCTCAAAGGAGACGCGGCCCTCCACGCGACCCGGCAGCTTGGCGGCCTTGTCCGGCAGCGAATCGGCCTCCATCTCGGGCTCATCGAGCAGGTCGAACACGCGCTCTGCACTCGCCAGCGCGCTCTGCAGCGAGTTGAAGGTAAACGACAACTGCGTCATGGGCTCGGACGCCTCGTAGATAAACTGGAAGAACGCCTGGAACACGCCGACGGTCATGTGACCGGCAACCAGCATGCTGCAGCCCACAAGCGCAATAACGATCTGCGCCAAACGGCCGATAAAGCGCACCGCGGGGCCGACAGCATTGATCATAAAGTCGGCCTTGGTGCTCACACGAGCCAGTTCCTTCGAAGCCTCGTGCACCTCAGCGGAGCTCTGACGTTCGCGGCTAAACGCGCGGATCACCAGACGGCCCGAGTAGCCCTCCTCGACCGCACTCGTAATCTTGGACACCCACTCCTGGCGCTCGCCCGTCACATCGTGTGTGCGGCGCGAGACGACCTTCGTCACCAGCAGCGACAGTGCCGTAAAGAACAGAAAGACGAGCGTAAGCTGCACGCTGAACACGAACATCACGCTCACAGCACCAACAACCGTGCCGATCGACACGAGCAGCTGCAGCAATCCGCGCTGCATGCTCTCGGACATCTTGTCCAGGTCGTTGGTCGCGCGGCTGACGACCTCGCCGGGACGATGCGCGTCAAAATAGGCGAGCGGTAGACGGTTGAGCTTTTGCGCGATGCGGTTACGCAGGCGCAGATTGAGGCGTTCGGCCACGCTCGACATCAAAAAGCTCTGGAGCGCGTAGAACGAAGCGGCGGCCGTCCAAATCAAAAAGTAGATGAAGATAGTCCTGCCGCAGTTCTCCCAGGTGATGCTGAAGGTGGCGTTGTTGACAAACGCTACCTGAATGTGGCCCCACAGCTCATCGATCACGCGGGCGCTATATGCCGGCGCGGCAGTGTTAAAGATGACATAGAACACAATGCTCGCGAACACGATATAGAAGCGCCAGTGGTCGCCGGCAGCCTCACTCCACAGGCGGCGCACCGTCGCCCAGGTATCCCGAGGCGTCTCGTCCTCGTCTTCGTCGTCCACGTCGCGCATATGCTCTGCCTCGGCGCGGGCGCGCTCGTCCTCGGCGCGCTCGTTTTCCTCGTAGAGCGCTTGGCGGCGAGCCTCGCGCTCGGCTGCAGCCTTGGCGGCGTCATCCAGCTCGGTCGACATGGCAGCCCGCTCGACCGCTTCCTCGGCAGCGTCCGCAGCGGCGGCATCGACAAGGCCGCCCTGCTTCTTGAGCTCCTCGGTCATGCTACTCACCTCCCTTCATCTGCGATTCCGCGATGGCACGGTACACCTCGCAGGTTTCCATAAGCTCGCCATGCGTGCCCAGACCCACAACCTCGCCATCCTTGAGCACGACGATCTGGTCGGCGTGCAAGATCGTCGAGATGCGCTGCGCGATGATGAGCACCGCAGCGTCACGCGTCTCGTCTTGCAACGCATGACGCAGGGCGGCATCAGTCTTAAAGTCCAGGGCCGAAAAACTGTCATCGAAGATATATAGATTGGCATGCTTCATGAGCGCACGGGCGATTGCCAAACGCTGGCGCTGGCCGCCCGAAAAGTTCGTACCGCCCTGCGCCACCGGGGTATCGAGCCCCTGCGGTTGGTCGAGTACAAAGGTGCTCTGGGCAACCTCAAGCGCGTGAAGCATGTCGCCCTCGGTCGCGCCTTCGTTACCAAAGCGAAGGTTGCTCGCCACCGTGCCCGAGAACAGCCACGCCTTCTGCGGCACATAGGCAATGCGCCCGCGGATTTCGTCTTGCGTAAGCTCGCGCAGGTCCACACCATTCAGGCGAATGGAGCCCTTGGTGGCATCGTGGAAGCGCAGCAGAAGCTTTGCCACCGTCGATTTGCCCGAGCCTGTCGAGCCAACGATCGCAGTCGTCTGACCGCGACGGCAGGCAAAGCTCAGGTCGCACAGGGTGTCCTCGTCGGCATCGTCAAAGCGAAACGACATGTGGTCGAACACGGCCACCGCATCGGCTTCGTCTTGGGGCTCGCGCGCCCCGTCATCCAGCGTGCGCTCGCCATCGACGATGCTCGGCTCAATCTCCAACACCTGCTGCGCACGGTTCAGGCACGCGGCAGCACGCGGAAGCGTCAGCACCACCATCTGGGCCATCATCACAAAGAACAGGATCAGAATTGCATACTCCAGCACCGCCGAGATACTCGCAATCTGCATGGCGTGGGCGCCTACGCGGTTGCCGCCCACCCACAGCACCGCCACCTCGGCGATGTTCATCAAAAAGAAGCTTGAGCTGTCGAGGCCCACAAACAGGTGGTTGACTTTGATGGCGTTGGCGGCGTATTCGCTAAACACCTCGTCCAGACGCCGTTCCTCGTGGCACTCCTTGTTAAACGCACGGATGACGCGCACGCCCACAATATTCTCGCGCAGCACCACGTTCATGCGGTCGATAAAGCCCTGTAGGCGCATAAAAATCGGCGCCGCGTTGGCAACCGTAAAGACCGCCGCCACCAGCACAATCGCAACGACTACGCCCAGCAGCGTGCCCATGGCAGGATCGATAAACCAGGCGAAGATGATGCCCGCCACAGCCAAAAACGGCACGGGCAGCACCAGCTGAATCGTCTGCAGAATCGCCTGCTGAATCACGTTGATGTCGTTGAGCGAACGCGTGATCATCGATCCGGTGCCAAAGCGCTCAAAATCGCTGGCCGCGAGCTCGAGCGATTTGTCGTACACGGCATTGCGGATATCGCAAGCCACGTTGGCGGCCAGGCGCGCCGAAAGATAGCAGCCCAGCACCGTGCCGCCGCTAGCCATGCTGGTCGCGATAAACATGTATAGGCCGTTGCGTAAAATGTAGTCGACATCGCCCGTGGTAATACCGGTGTTGACCATGTTCGCCAGCATCGTGGGAACCAGCAGCGTACCGACGTTATCCACCAGCAGCACCAGCAGCGTCACTGCGACAAGCCCTCGATAGGGCTTCAAAAACCTCATTAACAGTCGCACGACTCCCCCTCACCTTGATTCTCGGCTTGGCTCTCGGCAGCGATATGCTGCTTAAAGGCATCGCACTCCTCACCGAGCACCTGAGAGAATTTGCCGATCAAGCGCATAATCTCGCGCTGCTCACATGGCTCAAGCGCGCCAAAGGCTCGCTGCTCGGCCTTGAGTGCCGGCAGCGCATAACGCTCGGCAAATCGCCTGCCCTCTTCGGTCAGGCTCACAACCTTGTTCTTACGGCTGCCTTCGGCAAACTCCAACGTTGCGAAGCCCCGCGCCGTCAAGGTTTTAATTGCCGAGTTGATGGTCTGCTTGCTGTAGAACCATTCGCTTGTCAGACGGCTTACGGCAATACTGTCGCCCGCCGTGCTGGTGTCGACGAGCATCCAATAGGCGCAGTCCGAAAGGCCGCAGGCGCGCGAGAACTCCGAATAGATATGGTCGAGTCCATTGAGCAACCGGTCGAAGTCGACCAGCGTAACCGCACTATTCATCTATCCCACCATTCAATTGTCCGATTTTTGACCAATTATGTGTCTCTAGATTAGTCCGAGTTTTGACTATCGTCAACAGGCTCTCCGCAAATGCGCGCACTTGTAGGGCCTATCGGCAGAAAAAGACCGCCGGCGCGGGGGCGGCGCCAGCGGTCACGTGAAAATCGAGTTTTATTGCCTGTTAAGCGGCGACGGCCTCATAGACCGTAGCGCCCGAGAAGCTGTCATGCAGGCTCTTGCCGGCAATCCACGGCAGCTCGACGACCTCGCAGACCGTGTTGACCAGCTCGGAGCAGTCAGTAAAGTGGCCCTTGTCGTTGAGGGCCTCGCAATCCTGAACACGCCAATAGCCATCGGTGTGCGTGATGTAGTACTCGTGATCGTTGATCGACACGAAAGCGCGCGTCTTGGAACGCAGCAGCTTCAGAAATCCTTCGAAATCGGTCTCGACGACATCTCCAGCCTGGAACATGATGTTACCTCCTGGCCCGGCGCCACCACGGCGCATTGATAAACGTTGGTACTCCTTTAGTAAAACCTTTATCAGAGGTTATGCGTTCGTCATTTAGGCAAGTGGTAAAAAACCGCAGGGTAGACGGGATAAAACGTTTAACCATCCCATTTGTTTGTCACATTCTGAAGGTACTTTTATGCAAACCTACTTTCCCAATTGGAATCTATCCTTTTGGCCGGGCAATTGACCGTCTATCGTTTAAGCCCGGCGGGTATGAACGGGGCATCTGCAACGCCACCGCAAGGAGACACCATGGAGACTATCGAAGCACTCATTCACCGCCGCAGCTGCCGCAACTACAGCGATCGTCCCGTCGAGACCGAAAAGCTTGCACGTATTATCGAAGCCGGCCAATATGCACCGAGCGGCATGGGGCGCCAGCCGGTGACGTTTGTCGCCGTCACCGACCCCGCGACCGTCGAGCGTCTCTCACAGCTCAACGCCCAGGTCATGGGCAGCAACGACGACCCCTTCTATGGCGCCAAGACCGTTGTTGTGGTGCTGGTCGACCGCAGCGTGCCCACGCATCTGGAAGACGGCTCGCTCGCCATGGGCAACTTGCTCAACGCCGCCTATGCGCTGGGTGTCGATTCGTGCTGGATTCACCGCGCGCATGAGGTCTTTGACTCGCCCGAGGGCCTGGAGCTGCTGGCCAGCTGGGGCCTGCCCGCCGACGGCAGCCTGCGCGGTATCGGTCACTGCATTCTGGGCTATGCCGAGGACACGCTACCCGAGGCAAAGCCGCGCCGCGACAACGTGGTATACGTCAAGTAGCGCAGGAGTGTCCCAAACTGTCGGCAGAAAAGGAACGTCCCCTTCTGCCGGCAAGCTATGTTGATATTTGAGTTGTCGTCGTTTCGTTCGTCTGGGCCGTTTCGGCGCCATCGCCCTGTTCGTCCTCGTCCTTTTGCGCATCGGCGATGGTGGAGGCCGCCGCAACGATACCGCGCTGGGGCGCAACGCCCGTCTGGGTCTGTGCACCCTCGACAACTTCTGTGCCTGCATGCGCGAGCTCGGGCGATTTAAACACTGCGTCCAAGTTGGCGCCACCGCCGGCGTAGCCAAGCGCAGCGAGTGCGATGACGATCACTGCAACGACGACCGCGATCGGAACATAACGATGCCAACCAGCCGGATTGAGTCCGCTGCGGCGAGCCGCCCCGCGGCTGATGTAACCGAGCGTTCCATCGTGCTTGAGCTTTGAGCCCACCACGCGTTTCCGGCCCCATAGCGAGGACTCTGCCTGCATGGCCAAGCGGGCGCTTGCCGAAGGATAGCCGTATTTAGTGCGCTTGAACGAGCCGTCAAACCCCGAGGCGTGTTTACCCCACGTCATCGATGTTGTGCGTCGGTTGACCGGCGCGGCACTCCACCTTCTGCGGCTCGGTTTTGAAGTCTCAGCCATATGCCCTCGCACGCCGTAACCGAATCGAAACAATAACGCTTTGGACTGTAGCACACGCGTCGCGCGCGGTCACGGGCGCCTCGCTCAACGGTCATCGTCCTTCAGCAAGCGCCACAGCGTTGTACGGCTTATGCCCAGCACCTCCGCCGCACGGGTTCGGTTGCCGTGGAGATGATCTACAACCAGATGCGCGATATCTCGCTCGGTATCGGCCAGCGGTCGCAGGATATACAGGTCACTTTCGAGCGTCGGGGCGCCAAAGGTTGCGGTCTTAATCACGTCCTCTTGGGCGAGCACTTCCTCCGCCACAGCGCGGTCCACCGTGCCCGCCCCCACCAATATATACAGTCGTTCCGAGACCTCGCGGAGCTGCAGATAGTTGCGCGGCCAGCGGTAAGCATCGAGCTTCTTCGTCGCCGCGGCAGACAGCGCGGGCGTTGCCGTCCCAAATGCATCAGCGAGATATTCCAAATAGCGCGCAACCTTCGTCGACGCGGCTCCCTGCTCGGCGATTGCCGGCGCCACGCTCACCGCACAGGCGAAGCGCTCGGTCACAAAGGCGGCTTGATCACTTTCGCCGCCGCCCGGCATGTCATTCGCCGTCAGCACCACATGGCAGCGCGTCGCCAACGCGGTGTCGGTCATCGTGGAGACCAGCTCGCGGAGGCGCTGGGGGCCAACCGCGTTCCAGCCCTCAATGCAAAGGGTCAGCCCCGTTTGGAACAACGGCGATTCGGCGCTTTTGAGCACATGGCGCCAACCGCGCTCGGTGAGCTCATCGAGCGCAACGGAAACAAAGGGCTGACCGGCAAAAGGACCGTCCAGATAGAGACGCTTGGCGATCTCGACCTGACCCGCTCCCAGCTCGCCCTCGAGCATAAGGGGCACGCCGCGCGCATAGCTCTCGGCAACCGGTGCAGCTACCGCAGCGGCACCCTCAACGATGCCGTACGCGCTCGATTCGTAGCGGGCCTCAACCTCGTCGGCGTTGAGCCACTCGATGCCCGAATGCGCCGCGGCGCCGCGCACCTCGCGGACCACGGCGACCCAAAGCCCCCCGCCCTCTTTGTCGGTGGGGCGAACGGTCAGGCTCAGGCGCGCACCCTCACGCCCCATAACCAGACGCGCGCCGTCTCCTATACGGTCGAGACGCTCAGCGACAAAAGCCGCCACATCCCGCTCAAGCGCCGCGTCATTCATGGTCGAGATCGCGACGTCTCCACGCGCATCGATTGCCAATGCCGAGGCCCCGGCAGCAGCCAGGGCCTCGGTCAAGATGTTCAGCTTGGCATCGCTATCCATGATTTGCCCCTGTCCGCGGCGACATGCAACCGACGACGGTCGCACGACCGAGTGTTTCAAAATTGAACGATATTGCTCACCAAACACTATAGGGCAGAAAGCGCCGTCCTGCGAGTATAGGTGTTGCCCCGCATCGCCATCCTGGCGGGGCGATAAGAGCTCTTCGGGACTTATAAACCTGCGGACAAGCCATACCCGCAAGAGCTCCTATCGCTCCACCGCAAGCATGCGCTCACCAGCACGCAGCACGCAAACAAGCTGCTTCTCTACCAGATTCCCAGTACGTGTTGCATTCCCAAACTCATGCACGCAATGCCAATCCAGCAGCAAAAGCCCAGCGCGATGGGCTTGCCGCCCTTTTTGACCAGCTCAACGATATCGGTATTAAAACCAATAGCCGCCATGGCCATCACAATAAAGAATTTCGACAGCTCCTTGATGGGCGCCGTGATGGACACGGGAAGCTGAAACACCGTGGTGATCACGCTCGCCAGCACAAAGAACAGCACAAACATGGGAAACGCGCGTTTAAGCGAGAACGTGCTTTTGGCGTCACCGCCGGCCTTGCGCGCCAGATGCATCTGCCAGCATGCGAGGACCAACGTGATGGGAATAATGGCCAGCGTTCTGGTGAGCTTGACCACCGTGGCGCTCTCGAGCACATTGGCGCCGGGATGCATGCTGTCCCAAGCGCTCGCCGCAGCCGTTACGGACGAGGTGTCGTTGATGGCGGTGCCGGCAAACAGGCCAAAGCCCTCGTTGGTCAGCCCGAGCATGCCGCCGAGCGTCGGAAACACGAGCGCCGCGATAACGTTAAACAGGAAGATGACCGAAATGGCCTGGGCAATCTCGTGATCGTCGGCGTCGATGACGGGCGCGGTCGCAGCGATGGCCGAACCGCCGCAAATCGACGAACCCACACCTACAAGCGTCGCGATCTTGCCCGGTACGTTCATGACGCGGCAGAGCACAAAGGCGATGACAAGCGAAGTCGAGATCGTCGCCACGATAATCGGCAGCGACTGGGCGCCCTTGGACAGAATCTGGGAGAGGTTCATGCCAAAGCCAAGCAGGATAACCGCGTATTGCAAGACTTTTTTGGACGTATAGGTAACGCCGACGGCGAGCTGTTCGCGACGATTCTTGGGAAAGACGAGCGCCAGGACCATGCCAAAGAGAATGGCAAATACCGGACCGCCGACCACCTCAATTTGTTTGCCGAGCAACGTCGCGGGAATGGCGACGATCAGGCAGAACAAGACGCCTTTCCAGCGCTCGCGTACGATATTTGCCAGTTGCATATGGGACTCCTTCTTTCTATTTCACGTGTGCGACGGCCTATGATACGGCAACATTGGGCATAGCCTTGCGCAAACAAAGACTAAGATGCCGCAATAGTTCTCGGGCGACAGCCGAATTACCCACCGCGGAGAGCTGATTCGCGGCATAATTAACAACTGACATATGAGTTTGATAGAACAGTTGCGAGGCGCTATGGAAGAATCGATGCACGTCGGCGAGCAGGAAACGAGCCTACAGGACCAGTCCTACCACACCATTCGACGCAAAATCGTCTACCTGGACTACAAGCCGGGCGAAAAGCTGGGCGTCAAGCAACTTTGCGACGACCTGGATATGGGGCGCACCCCTGTGCGCGAGGCTTTGGTTCGCTTGGCGCAGGAAGGCCTGGTGCGCACCGTGCCCCAAAGCGGCACCTACGTCTCACCCATCAACCTCACCCTTGCCGAGAGTGCCTGTTACATCCGCGAGCATCTGGAGAAGCAGGTGATCGTGGAGTGCTGTGCGCGCGCCACCTCGGCAGGCATCGAGCAGCTCGACCGAGCCATCGCACTGCAGGAAAAGGCCATGGCCGATGAGGATCGCATCGGCTTCTTTTTAAGCGACAACCTCATGCATCACATGATTTTTAGCATCGCATGTCGCAGCACCGTGTGGTCGTGGCTCGAAGAGACCAATGCCGACCTGGAGCGCTTCCGCTGGCTGCGCGCCGCCACGCAGGTTCTCGACAATCAGGACATCGTGAACGAGCACAAGCAGATTCGCCGCGCTATCGCCGGTCGCGACCCCATCGAAGCGAGCTTTTTGGTCAGCAAGCACCTGCACATGATGTTCCGCAACCAAACCGAGGTCCTGGACCAGTTCCCCGAGTACTTCGAGACCAGCAAGCTCCGCTAACCTACCAAAACCACCACAAAGGGGACAGGCACCTTTGTGGTGGTTTCTCCGCACATAAAGGCCCGGCTCCGTCTGATGATGAACTGCGCCCCAAATCTTGGACGCCCTAAATAGCGACTAGGCCGCAAGGGCCTGATTCCGGTACTCCTCCGGGGTCAGGCCCTTCAATCTTACCTGCCTCCGGCTCGTGTTCCAGT
>CABUUK010000051.1 GCA_902494765.1 uncultured Collinsella sp. | reverse complement strand
GTCTCGGCGTGGTGGGCTGTGGGCACGCTAGGCGCCTCGAAGGCGCTCGACGGTCGAGCGGCAAGCAGCCTCGAGTTTGTCGTGCAGGGTGATCCATCCATAAACGACGACGTGTATTCCTATACCTGCGGGGCACGCGCGGACGGTAAGAACTTGGCAACGGTTCGCCTATCGTGTGACCGCGAGCTCAAGGTCGGGGCGCACGTGCGTGTTATCGGTCGCGTTTCACGTTTTGAGAACGATGCATATGGACGATCGCGCGTGCTCCGAGGCGAGGTGCGCAAGGTTCAAGCCGTTCGGATTGTGCCGGTCGATGAGGGCTCTCCGGGGCCGCTGCTTCGGCTGCGAAATGGGCTGCTTGCGTCCATTGCGCCTGCGACCGACCCGGCGCGTGCGCTCATAGCCGGTGTCGCCTGCGGTCGTTCGGCCGAGCTGCGCGCCCAGCCGGCGGGCGATTGGTTTTCGGTGACGGGGACGGCGCATCTTATCGCCGTCTCGGGCAGCCATTTGGCTATCGTGGGGTTTGTAATCGAGGGCGCATTGCAAAAGACTCGGTGCTCACGTGGTCTTCAGCGGGCGATATTGGCGATAACGCTTGTTGGCTACGCTGCCTTTACGGGCGCGTCTCCTTCGGCCGTGCGCGCGTGCTGCATGGTGTTCGCGACGCTTGTCGTAAACGGCGCGGGGCGTCGCCGGCACGGCGAATCGGCACTCTTCGTAACCATGTCCATCTTTGTGCTACTGCGGCCGACGGTGCTGTTCGAGATGGGCTTTCAGCTTTCATGTGCCAGCGTCTTAGCCATTCTGTGCTTTTGCCCCTATGCGACCTACGCTTTGGGTGAGCTGGGTGTTCCATCGGGCGTCGCCAGCATGCTTTCCGCCACGCTGTGCTCGCAATTGGCGACACTTCCCATTACCATTCCCGCCTTTGGTACGTTATCGCTCATTGCTCCGCTGGCAAATGCGGTCATCGGTCCGGTGGTGAGCGTACTGCTTGCTGTGTCGATTGTGCTGGTTCCCTTTTCGCTCGTGGCACCTTTGCGGACTTGGGCGCTCATTGTGCCCATGATTGCCGCCCGTTGCGCACTGTTCTTCGAGCAGCTGTTTGCCGCCGTGCCGGGTGCATCCGTGAGTTTGCCGCCCGATAGCATGTGGATTTACCTAGTGCCGTGTTTGCTGGCGGTTCTGCTGGTCTGGTGGCCGCGTCCCCGTGCACGTCCTATGGCGGTGGGGCTTGCATGCTTGGTACTCCTGGCTGCGATTCCGTACGTCTACTGGGATCGATTCGCTCCGCCTTCGGTGACGGTGCTCGATGTGGGCCAGGCCGATGCGATTCTTATCCGCCAGGGCGGCGCAGTAGCACTCGTCGACTGCGGGCTCGACGAGCGCATGGTGGCGGCGTTGGTTCGCAATAACGTGCACCATATCGATGCCGTCTTTGTGACGCATTGGGATGAGGACCACTGGGGTGGTCTGCCTGCCGTGCTCGAACAGTTTTCGGTTGGAACGATTGCCGTGGCGGCGGATGCGCTGGAGGATGCTCCTGCCGAGGTATTGAACCGACCTGGCGTTGAGTATCGGCAGGTGCGCCGTGGGGATACGGTCGATATCGGCTCATTTTGCGCCCGCGTGATGTGGCCATTCGAGTCCGTGGATGGCGAGGGAAATGAGGACTCGCTTGTCCTGCTGCTCTCCTATGTTCAGGAAGGCAGGGGCCTGCGTATGCTCCTCACCGGTGATGCCGAGCTCGACCAAGAACGGGAATTCGTGCAGGAGGTGGGGGAAATCGATGTACTTAAACTTGGGCATCACGGCTCTAAGGTTTCAGTCGATGGTGAGTTGCTGGACGTCTTGAAGCCTGAGCTTTCCCTTGCGAGTGCGGGCGAGGGGAATCGATACGGCCATCCGTCCGATGCCTGCATCGATGCCGTTAAGGAAGCGGGCGGTGTGTTCGCGTGCACTATCGAACACGGCGACATTACCGTCACGCCAACTGCGAATGGCTTTGCGATGCGATGCCAGCGACCGTGACGACGTCGTTGGCGTGTGGTGGGCCCCTGGGCTAGAATGGCACGGAACGAATACGAAGGCCTGCGGGAGGGGAGCGCAATGTCCGAAACCAGTCTGTTGCCGGCATATCTGATCGTCGGTACCGACGGCGTCAAGCGCGATCACGCCGTCTCGCGTATGAAAGCGCGTCTGGAAAAGTCGGGTATGGTCGAGTTCAACCTCGACGAGCGCGATATGACCAAAGACCCCGATATCGAGTCGATTATCGGATCGCTCAACACCTTTCCCATGGGCAGCGAGTTTCGCCTGGTAATCCTTGACGGCTGCTCAAAACTCGCCAAAGCGATCTCCGAGCCGCTTGTCGACTATCTGGCGAGTCCCAGCCCCACGACGGTTTGTCTCATCATCGCCGACTCGCTTGCCAAGAACACGCGCCTGTATAAGGCGATCGCCAAGATCGACAAGAAGGCGGTGATCGATTGCTCCGGTACCAAGCGCTGGGAGCTACCGCGCCGCGTGCAGCAGATGGCGACGCAGCACGGCAAGTCGATCTCGACGGCGGCCGCCGAAGAGCTCGTTTCGCGCTCGGGCGAGAACACCCGCATGCTCGATAACGACTTGGCTAAGCTTGCCCAGATGGTCGAGGCGCCCCAGATTGAGCTTGCCGACGTTGAGCGCTGGATTGTACGTACGGCAGAGGTCCAACCCTGGGACTTTCTCAATGCGGTCTCGGCCCGTGACATGCGCCGCTCGCTCGAGCTCTTCAATCTACTGCCCGCCAAGAGCTACGTGTGGACTTACACATTGCTGTGCGGCCGCATCCGCGAGCTTATCGTCGCCAAGGCGCTCGATGCGCGCGGACAGGGTCGTGAGCTGGCCGCAACGCTCAAGCTCCAGTCCTGGCAGGTCAAGAATCACCTGACCTGGGCACGTCGCTTTTCGATGGCAGAGCTCGTCGCAGCGCTCGAGGGTGCGGTCGATGTGGAGCTCGCGCTCAAGGGTTCGGCCGATTCTCAGACCGCGCTTTTGCTCTGGATTACGAACATCTTGAGAAAATCGTGATGATACCTGCCTATTTGACAAATTCGTTCTATCCCTTTGAGGGGGAGCGTGCTATAGTAGGCGCTTGCATGACCTCACCGTGTCTCAGAGGTGTCATACATTTTTTGCAAGGAACTCGAAAGGAACTCCAGAAGTGGCAAACATCAAGTCTCAGAAGAAGCGTATCCGCACCAATGAGGCAGCTCGCATGCGTAACAAGGCTGTCAAGTCCGAGCTCAAGACGCTGACCAAGCACGTCCAGTCCGCCGTCGCCGAGGGCGACGCCGAGAAGGCCCAGGCTGCCCTCAAGACCGTCACCAAGCGTCTCGACATGGCTGCCGCCAAGCATGTTATCCACAAGAACCAGGCTTCCAACCGCAAGTCCGGTCTTGCCAAGCTCGTGAACAGCATCAACGCCTAAGTTGTAAATTTCACACCACACAGATTACGCGCATAAATGGAGCCTGTTTTATGGAACAGGCTCCATTTTTTGTATCGCTCGGGTAAGATAGTCCGCATGAATACTTCAATTGACATTTCCCACATCCGCAACTTCTCAATTGTTGCGCACATCGACCATGGCAAGTCCACGATCAGTGACCGTATCCTCGAGCTCACCCATACCGTCGACGAGCGCGACATGGAGTCGCAGCTGCTCGACACCATGGATATCGAGCGCGAGCGCGGCATCACGATCAAGTCCAACGCCGTCCGCGTGTCCTATGACGCCGACGACGGCGAGACGTATCAGTTCAACCTCATCGATACGCCGGGCCACGTGGACTTTACCTATGAGGTCTCGCGTTCGCTGGCCGCCTGCGAGGGCGCGGTGCTCGTCGTCGATGCCACCCAGGGTGTCGAGGCGCAGACCGTCTCCAACGCGACGCTCGCCATGAACGCCAATCTGGACATTGTGCCGGCCATCAACAAGATCGACCTGCCCTCGGCCCATCCCGATGAGGTTAAGACCGAGATCGAGGATGACCTGGCGATCCCTGCCGATGACGCCGTGTGTGTCTCGGGCAAGACCGGCGAGGGCATTCACGATCTGCTGGAGTCCATTGTCTTTTTGATCTCTCCGCCTAAGGGCGATGCAAATGCTCCGCTCAAAGCGCTCATTCTGGATTCGTACTTTGACGAGTATCGCGGCGTGGTGGCCACGGTGCGCGTCTTTGACGGCTCCATCAAAAAGGGCGATACCCTGCGCATGATGCAGGCAAAGGGCGACTTTTTGGTCGATGGTGTGGGCGTCAAGCGTCCCGCCGAGACCCCGGTCGACGCGCTGACGGTCGGCGAGGTCGGATACGTGGTCACGGGCCTGAAGGATCCCGAGGCCGTTCGCGTGGGCGATACCCTCACGTGGGCGTCGAATCCCTGCCCCGAGCCGCTTCCCGGTTACCGCGAGGCCAAGCCCATGGTCTATACGGGCCTGTTCCCGATCGATAACAAGGACTACGAGAACCTGCGTGACGCGCTCGATAAGCTGCACGTCAACGACCCGTCGTTGGTATGGGAGCCCGAGACCTCGGTGGCGCTCGGCTTTGGCTTCCGCGTGGGCTTCTTGGGCCTGCTGCACATGGAGGTCGTTAAGGAGCGCCTCGAGCGTGAGTTCAACTTGGACCTCATTGCCACGAGCCCTTCGGTCGACTATCACGTGTACAAGACCGATGGCGAGATGGTCGATGTCCGCAGCCCGCAGGACCTGCCCGAGACCACGCGTATCGAGCGCATTGAGGAGCCGTACCTCAAGGCTAAGATCATCTGCCCGCCCGAGTATACGGGTGCCGTCATGCAGCTCGCTATCGAGCACCGCGGCATTACGACCGACATGATCCATCTCACGAGCAAGTCGGTCGAGATGCGCTTTGATATGCCGCTTGCCGAGCTCATCTTGGACTTCTTTGACCAGCTCAAGAGCCGTACCAAGGGCTATGCCTCGTTGGACTACGAGTTCAACGAGTACCGTCCCTCCGAGCTCGTTAAGCTCGATATTTTGCTTTCGGGCGACGAGGTAGACGCGCTGTCGTTTATCGTCCACAAGGACAAGGCCTACGGTCTTGCCCGCGGCCTATGCGACAAGCTCAAGGAGATCATTCCGCGCCAGCTGTTCGAGGTGCCCATCCAGGGTGCTATCGGCAACAAGATCATTGCCCGCTCCACCGTCAAGGCACGTCGCAAGGACGTGCTTGCCAAGTGCTACGGCGGCGATATCTCGCGCAAGCGCAAACTGCTCGAGAAGCAGAAAGAGGGCAAGAAGCGCATGAAGGCCATCGGCTCGGTCGAGGTCCCGCAGGAGGCGTTTATGGCTATCCTCAAGGTGGACGAGTAGATCTATGGCGCTTTCCGAATATAGTCGGCGGCTGCTGGGCGCCTATGCCGAGCAGCCGTTCCTTATGGCTCCCATGGCGGGCGTGACCGACCCTGCCTACCGCGTCATGTGCCGCCGCCGCGGTGCCAACCTTGCCTACAGCGAGATGGTGAGCGTGGCGGGCCTTGCCTATGCCAGCAACAAGACCTGGCGACTGGTGCTTCCTGCCGACGAGGAACAGCAGATTTGCGTGCAGCTCTTTGGTTCCAAGCCCGATCAGTTTGCGAGTGCCGTCGCCGCCGTCGAGGAGCGTGTGGGTGATCGCCTGTCGCTCATCGATATCAATATGGCATGCCCCGCCCGCAAGGTCGTTACCAAGGGCGAGGGCTCGGCGCTCATGCGCACGCCCGACCTTGCGGAGAAGATCGTTGAGGCCACGGTGGGAGCGGCGCACGTGCCCGTGACTGTCAAGATTCGCAAAGGCTTTTATGCCGAGGACCGTAATGCCGCGACGTTTGCCCAGATGCTCGAAGGCGCCGGTGCCGCCGCAGTCGCCGTGCATGGTCGTTGCGCCACGCAGCTCTACACGGGCCAGGCCGATTGGTCGGTCGTCGATGAGGTTGCCGACGCCGTTGAGATTCCCGTGATTGGTTCGGGCGATGTGTTCTCGGCCGAGGATGCCGCGGAGCATCTGCGCAACTCGGGTGCCAGCGCGGTGTTTATCGCGCGCGGTATCTACGGTAATCCCTGGGTCTTTGGTGATGCTCGCGCTCTTGCGCTCGATGGCATACCGGTGCCGCCGCGCAGCTCGGTCGAGCGCCTGGACGCCCTGCGTGAGCACCTAACGCTGACGCATGAGCTCCTGCCGCTCATGTCGCGTGCCCGCACGTATGCAAGCTGGTACTTAAAAGGCATGCCCCATGCCGCCGCTTGGCGTGCCCATGTGGTGCGCTGTTCCACTTACGAGGAGTTTATGGCACTGGTCGATGAGATCGAGCGCGATGTGGTGGCCTGCGAGGCCGCCCTTGCCGCCGGCGAATCGGTGCCCCCTCATCCTCTGGAGGCTTAAGGGTGGCCGTTACCGCACTGTACGTGCACGTGCCGTTTTGCGCCCAAAAGTGCCGGTACTGCGACTTTGACTCGCGCAGTTTTGCTCCGTGCGACCTGAGCGCTGCGCTCGATGCCTATTTTGAGCAGTTGTTCGCGCGTCTCGATGCTTTTGGCAAGGCTGATGCCCTTGACCAGATCCGCACCGTCTATGTTGGTGGCGGTACGCCGTCGCTGGCGGGGGAGCGCCTGGTGGAGCTGGCGCGGCGTATTCGTGCGTGGTGTGCCCCCGTTGAGTTTACCTGCGAGGCCAATCCCGAGTCGCTGAACGCCGAGCTTGCTACTGCACTTGTCAAGGTTGGTGTCACACGCGTCTCTCTGGGCGTGCAAGCGCTCGATAACGCCGAACTTACTGCCATCGGCCGTATTCACGATGCCGATCGGGCGCTCGCCGCCATCGCGACGGTCAAGAACGCTGGGCTTGATGTGTCGTGCGACCTTATGTGCGGACTTCCCGGGCAGACCGCAGCGAGTTGGAAGCGTACGCTCGATGGCGTGCTGGCGGCGGCCCCGCATCATGTGTCGGTCTACCCGCTCACGCTTGAGGAGGGGACGCCCCTTTATCGCATGGCGTGCCGCGACGAGTCGCTCGAGCCCGACGAGGATTTTCAGGCTTCGTGCATGGACTTGGCACGCGAGCTCCTGGGTGCCGCCGGCTATCACCCGTATGAGGTGGCAAGCTATGCGCTCGACGGCCATGAGTGCGCCCATAACATTGCCTACTGGACCGGACGGGGCTATCTGGGCCTGGGTCGTTCTGCCGCGGGCATGCTCGACGCCGAGGATTTCGACCGTCTTGCAGGTTTGTTCCCCGGCGTGTCTTCTCGAGGCGATGCGTACCGCGTGCGTCTGGTGCAACGTGACGATGACGCGATGGCGTTCGAGACCGAATATCTGTCGCAGCGCGAGGCTGCGGCTGAAGACCTGATGCTCGCTTGTCGCATGACGCGTGGTGTTGCGTCCGACCTGTTGGTTCGTGCAGCTTTCGTCATCCCAGCTGGCGAGCTGGCAGCTGCCTGCGATCGCGCGCTCGAATTGGGACTTGCCACTTGGGTGCCCGAGACGCTCGGGGTCCATGAGGGACCCTTCACCTCGGCAGATGTCATCGCGGGCCATGTTCGAGCTCGTTTAGCGCCGACACCCCTGGGCTGGCTCGATGGAAATGTTCTGTTCGAGCTGTTTTGGGATCTAGCTTAGGCCGCTCGGGTAGAATTACCGGAATATATACGCTGCTGTGAGCAGGAGGTTGCCGCGCATGGCGACGATGAACGAAAAAGATTACTACGAGATTCTGGGTGTCTCCAAGGACGCCACCTCGCGTGATATTCAAAAGGCCTTCCAGCAAAAGGCTCGCAAGCTCCATCCGGACGTCAACAAAGAGCCGGATGCCGAGGAAAAGTTTAAAGAGGTTTCCGAGGCCTACGCCGTGCTTTCGGATGAGCAAAAACGTGCGCGCTATGACGCCATGCGTTCTGGCAATCCCTTTGCCGGTGCTCCTACAGCTTCGCCCTATGGTGGCGGCTACGCCGGCAACACGGGCTATGGCAATCCCTTTGAGGGCGGCTTTCCCTTTGGTGGCGCCTGGGGCCAGCAGCGTCGCGGCCAGGCTGCCTACAATCCCGAGAACGGCGCCAACGTGGTCGTCGATATCAAACTGGACGCCAAGGAGGCCAAGGGCGGTGCCCGCAAGACCGTCCGCTATACGCGCTTCGATACCTGTGGTCACTGCGGCGGCTCGGGTTCTGTCTCCTCCGAGCATGCCCATACCTGCCCAAGCTGTGGCGGCCGCGGCCACATCGACGTCGACCTGTCCTTCCTGTTTGGTGCGGGCACGTTCCAGTCGGTCTGCCCCGAGTGCGGCGGTTCCGGTAAGGTCGTGGCCGACCCCTGCCCTGATTGCGGCGGCAGCGGTCGTACTCGCGTAACCTCCGAGCAGACGATTGAGTTTCCTGCCGGCACGCACGATGGCGACGAGGTCCGCATTAGCGGCATGGGTCATGCTGGCACCAACGGTGCCGCGGGCGGCGATCTGGTCGGCCGCGCCCATGTTGAGGCCGAGCGCTTGGAAGGCAAAGCTCGTACCGGTTTTTACCTGATGGGCATCGTGGCGCCGTTTTTGGTACTCTCGGCCATTTCGGGCGTGTTCTCGGCCTTTGCCGTGATGTGCTTTATTCCGTTTACCATGGGCCTGTTCATGGTGCTTTCGGACGGCGTGCTTCATCGCAGTCTGCTGTGGTGGAAGCGCGGCGCGATGCAGTTTGCCAACGGTTTTGCCAACGGCTTCATGTTCGCGCTCGTGTCGGTTTGGTTCGCGAGCTGCTCGCAACGGGCCATGCTTTCGCCGTACCAAATGCAATAACATCAAACCCTCTGTTTGCGGTCGGCTCAGCTTGGGTATAGGACGCACTGTGACAATAATGAAAGTCGGAAGGATTCGGTCGTGTCGGATAATAGGGATTACTACGAGGTGCTTGGCGTCGACAAGGATGCCGACGCGCGGACGATTAAGCGTGCGTTTCTAAAGAAGGCCCGTACCGTACATCCGGATGTTTCGGACGACCCCGAGGCCGAGGCCAAGTTCAAGGAGCTCAACGAGGCTTATTCCGTTCTTTCCGATGAACAGAAGCGTGCTAACTACGACCGTTACGGCACTGCCGACGGCCCTGGTGGTTCGGGCTACGTCGATATCAACGATATCTTTGGTGGCATGGGCATGGACGACTTGTTCTCGTCGTTCTTTGGCGGCGGTGCCGGCGGTGGTGCCCGCAGTCGTCGTGAGCGTCGTCGTGGACGTGACATGGCCATCTCGCTTTCGGTGACGCTCGAGGAGGCGGCGCTCGGCTGCAAAAAGACGATCAGCTATGACCGCCTTGCTCCTTGCGAGGACTGCAATGGCACCGGTAGGGCCGAGGGTGCGCAGGAAAAGCAGTGCAGCCGTTGCCACGGCACGGGCTATGTCACGACGGTCCAGCGTTCGTTCCTAGGCCAGGTCCAGTCCTCTTCGCCTTGCCCCGACTGCCATGGCGAGGGCACGGTCATTGATCATCCCTGCGAGACCTGCGACGGTCAGGGCCGCACGCCTTCGCATGAAAAGATCGACATCGATATTCCCGCCGGCGTTTCGACCGGTCGACAGCTGCGTGTGAGCGGCTTTGGCGAGGCCGGCCTTCGCGGTGAGCCTTCGGGCGACTTGATTGTCAACGTGCGCGTTGCCGACCATGAGCGCTTTAAGCGCAACGGTGACGACCTGTACCTGGTGAGCGATATCTCGATTGCGCAGGCTGCGCTCGGCTGCGAGATCGAGGCCGAGGGCATTATGCCCGACGAGGTCGTTAAGGTGACGGTTCCCGCCGGCGCTCAGTACGGCGACACCGTGAGCGTCAATAATTACGGAATGCCGCGCATTGGCGGTGGCGGTTCGCGTGGTCGCCTGATCGTGCAACTGCGCGTGGTCGTTCCCATCAATCTTTCCAATAAGCAACGCGAGCTGCTCCGTGCTTTTGCCGATGAGATGGGCGATGACGTCGCTTCTGGTAAGAAGTCGGTGACCGACCGTATCAAGAGTGCCCTCGACGATATCCTCGATTAAGGAGTCCGCGTGCTCGCACCCCATATTTCCGTCGTCAACCTCGGCTGCCGTGTCAACCGGGTTGAGTCTGACCGTATCACTGCCGATCTTATGCGCCTGGGCTTTGCTATTGTGGAGCCTCAGGATGCCGATCTGATCGTCATTAACACTTGTGCCGTTACGGGCGAGGCCGAGGCCAAGACCCGTAAGGCCGTCCGTCATGCGCTGGCCCATCCAAACGAGCCCTATGTGGTCGTGACCGGATGCGTGGTCAATTTGCATCCCGAGGAGCTGTTGGAGCTTTCGGATCGCGTGATCGCCGAGCCGTCCAAGATCGATGTCGCCGAACGTGTCTGCGAGGTGCTGGGCGTTGAGTCCGATAGCGTTCCCGCCTGCAGCGATGGCGACGTGGTCGATGCGCTCGGTCGTTCGCGGCTGGGCGTGAAGATCCAGGACGGCTGCAACCATCGCTGCACCTATTGCATTGTGTGGAAGGCACGCGGCCCCGAGCGCTCCGTGCCCGTCGAGTCCGTGCTCGAGCAAGTTCGCGAGGCCCAGGAGGCCGGCGTGCCCGAGGTGGTGCTGACCGGTGTGAACCTGGGTGCCTACGATGGCAAGAGCGCGACCGACGAGCATGTCGAAATCGATGAGCTGCTCGAGGCCATCATGGAGCGCACGTCTATTCCGCATGTGCGCATTTCCTCGGTCGAGCCCATGGATATCTCTGAGCGCCTGCTTAAGGTTATGGCGCGCTATCCGCAGCGTATCGCCCCGTTTTTGCACCTGCCCGTGCAGTCCGGCTGCACAGCGACTCTGCATCGCATGGGCCGTCCCTATAGCGCCGAGACCTTTGAGGACACGGTGCGTATGATTCGCGCCAACTTGCCCCAGGCGTCTCTTTCGTGCGATGTCATCGTCGGTTTTCCTGGTGAGACGGACGAGGAGTTCGAGGAGTCGCTGGCGCTGTGCCGTCGTGTGGGTTTCTCGCGTATGCACGTGTTCCGCTATAGCAAGCGTCCCGGTACCCTTGCTGCCGATATGCCCGACCAGGTGCCGCCCGAGGTTATGGCCGAGCGCAGCCGTCGTATGCGAGCCGCGGCGCAGGAACTCACCATTGCCGACGCTCGTCGTCGCGTGGGCACCGTCGAGCGTGCCGTCCTCGAGTACGGCGACAACCTGACGCTCGGTTCGTTCCATCATGCCCGTCTTGACGATACCTGTGGACTTACAGCCCCGTGCCTGCTCGATGTTGCTATCATCGGAGTCGATGATTCCGGCTTGGTCCATGCGCGCAGGGAGGTTCATGGAAGCCTCGAAGATTAGACTTACCGTTCCCGAGGGAATTGATCCCTCGTGCGTTTTGGGCGCCGGCGACGGCGTCCTTCGTGCGCTCGAGAGCTTGGTTCGCGCCCATGTGGTCGCCCGTGGCGATAGCATCGCCGTGAGCGGTGACCCGGATGAGGTCGAACTCGTGGCGCGTTTTTTCGAACATGCTTTTCGCGAGGCGGCCGCCGGGCGCACGCTGTCTGCCGACGATGTCTCTCGCTGCCTGGCCGTCTTGCGCGACGGTGAGCACGAGGCTACGTCGCTTCGCGATGACGTGCTGCTTTCGTATCGCGGCCGCGTCATTCGTCCCAAGACGCTCGGGCAAAAGCGCTACGTGGATGCCATTCGCTCGCATACCATCACCTTTGGCTTGGGTCCAGCCGGTACCGGTAAGACCTATCTGGCCATGGCGCTCGCCGTTGCCGCGCTCAAGCGTCACGAGGTGGGCCGTTTGATCTTGACGCGTCCGGTTGTCGAGGCGGGGGAGAATCTGGGCTTTTTGCCCGGTACCCTTGAGGAAAAGATCGATCCCTACATGCGTCCGCTCTACGACGCCCTTTTTGACATGATGGATCGCGAGCGCACCGATGAGCTTATGGAGCGTGGCGTGATCGAGATCGCCCCGCTTGCCTACATGCGCGGCCGCACGCTGAGTGATGCCTTCGTGGTGCTCGACGAGGCGCAAAATACCACGCCCGAGCAGATGAAGATGTTCCTGACACGCCTTGGGTTCAACTCCAAGTTCGTGATTACCGGCGACCTGAGCCAGCGCGACCTGGTGGGTCGTCGTGGCGGTCTTGCTGACGTTGAGCAGATTTTGGGTCGTGTCGACGATGTCGCATTTTCTCACCTCGAGCGTGCCGACGTGGTGCGCCATGCCCTGGTGGGTCGTATCGTCGAGGCATATGAAGCTTATGATGACGTGCGCGAGCAGCGCCCGCGCGACCGAAAGGAGTCCCGTTGAGTGTATTGATCAGCAACGATGCCGAGCTCGATACGCTGCTCGACGCGCAGGAGGTGGAGCACATCTGCGAGGTTGTGCTTGCCGCCGAGGGCGTTGAACGTGGAGTCGAGATTTCCCTTTCGTATGTCGACGAGGACGAGATGCACGAGCTCAACCACGAGTGGCGCGGTATCGACCGCACCACCGATGTGCTCTCGTTTGAGTGCGATTCGGCCTTTGACGATGACATTCCCGCCGATGAGACGCTCGAGCTCGGCGATATTATCTTGGCCCCGCAGGTTATTGCCCGTCAGGCCCCCGGTTTTGGCAATAGCCCCGCTGACGAGTGCCGTCTGATGCTCGTACACGGAATGCTGCACCTGCTGGGCTATGACCACATCGAGGACGACGAGGCCGAGGTCATGGAGGCCCGCGAGGACGCCATCCTGCGCGATCTGGCGCTCGAGCGCGGCGAGGACCCTAAGCTAGTCCACGTCGGCCCCATCACCAACCACGCCCACGACTAGGAGCCGTCTATGATTCCCGGATCGAACAAGGACCATCCGTCCTTCTTAAAGTCGTTTTCCTACGCCATGGAGGGCTTCGTCACCGCCGTCAAGACCGAGCGCAACATTAAGGTCATGCTCGTTGCGGGCGTGTGCACCGTCATTGCCGGCTGCGTCGTGGGGCTCGACATTGCCGAGTGGGCCACGATTATCATCTGTTGCGGCCTGGTGATTCACGGCGAGCTGTGCAACACCGCTATGGAGGCCATCGTCGACCTGGCGACCCAGGAGCTCCATCCGCTGGCCAAGCGTGCGAAGGACATCGCCGCCGCCTCTGTATACGTTCTTTCCATCACCGCCGCGATTGTGGGCGTACTGGTATTTGCCCACGCGCTCGACTTTATTTAGAAAGGGATTCCCATGTCCGACAATATGCAGCCTACCGATGAGATTTTGGACGACGAGTCCCTGGACGCGGTGGATACCGAGGAGCTCGAGGATGTCGAGGAGTTCGACCCGTTTGAGGGTATGAGCGACGAGGAACTCGACGCCCTGTGCGACGAGGACGACAACCTTGCGGGCTTTGGTGACGTTGAGCCCGGTTTCCGCAGCGGCTTTGTGGCTCTGGTCGGTCGTCCCAACGCTGGCAAGTCTACGCTGCTTAATGCCTGCTATGGCAAAAAGGTCGCCATCACCTCGCCGGTGGCCCAGACGACCCGCCGCCGCATGCGCGCCGTCGTCAACCGCCCCGGCTACCAGCTGGTCTTTGTCGATACCCCCGGTATTCATAAGCCCAAGGACGGCTTGGGATCCGAGCTCAACAAGAGCGCGTTGTTCGAGCTGAACGATGTTGATGTTGTCGCGTTTTTGATTGATGCCACCAAACCGATCGGCAGGGGAGACGCCTGGGTTGCCGAGCGCGTCAAGAACGCTCGTTCCAAGAAGGTCCTGGTGCTCACCAAGGCCGATGAGGCCGACCCCGCACAGGTCATGGAGCAGCTTAAGGCAGCCCACGAACTCATGGAATATGACGACGAGATTGTGACGTCGTCGGTTAAGAACTTCAACGTCGATGCCTTTATAGAGACCGTTGCGCACTTTTTGCCTGAGGGTCCGCGTTGGTTCCCCGAGGACATGGGTACCGACGCTTCCGATGAGACGCTCGTTGCCGAGTTTGTGCGCGAGAAGGTCTTGCGCCGCACCCGTGATGAGATTCCGCACTCCGTTGGCGTGATCTGCGATGCGCTCGAGCAGGCCAAGAAGGTGCTGCGCGTGCACGCCACCATTTACGTCGAGCGCGAGGGCCAAAAGGGCATCATCATCGGTAAGGGCGGCGAGATGATCAAGCATATCGGTATCGACGCCCGTCGCGATCTTGAGCGCATCTTTGGCACGCAGGTCTTTTTGGAGCTGGACGTGAAGGTCAAGGCCGGCTGGCGTGACGACGAGGCCCAGATTCGCCGCTTTGGCTACAACGCCGAGGACTAAGGACGCGCGGCGCGCATGGCAGGCTCCCGGACATATCGCACCAAGGTGCTCGTCCTCGACAAGACGAAGCTCAAAGAGACGGACCTGATCCTGACGATGCTTGACGAGCGGGGTCGGCAGGTTCGTGCCGTGGCAAAGGGCGCCCGCAAACCCGGTGGGCGCCTGGCTGCGCGCTGCGAGCTGTTCTGTACTGTCGATATGCTGCTCGCGCATGGACGGTCGCTCGATGTGGTTTCCCAGGCCGAGCTTATGGAGGCGCCGCTCGGAGCTGCGCCCGATTACGAGACGACCTGCGCCGCAAGCGCGATCGCCGAGGTCGCGCGCGTGTGCTCGTTCGAGGATGCTGAGGACCCGTTTACCTTTGCCATCACGCAGCGAGCGCTTGCCCTGGTGGGCAGCGGGCTCGACACGGCGCACATGGATCTACTTGTGGCGGCATATGTGTTTAAGCTGCTATCGCACGTTGGCTATCGACCCGATTTCTCGGCCTGCGTGCTGTGCGGAGACCCCATGCTGTCGTATTTTTCGCCCCAGGCCGGCGGGCTCATGTGCGGCTCGTGCGCGTCGAGCGTTCCGGGTGCAGAGTTGGTATCGACCGGTGAGGTCGCATGGCTGCGCGCCCTCATGTCCATGACCTTCGATGCGCTTTTGGCCGAGAGGATCGATCCCCATACTGCCGCTTTTTTGTTGGGGCTTTCGCATGTCTGGGCGGCAACACATGCCGATCAGCGCCTCCGTGCGATGGAATTCATGTTGGGTCGGTGATGATGCGCGGGCGCGGGCTGCTTGTGGTAACATACCGACCTGTTGGTACCTCGACCTTGGTTGCTCGCTCCACCGGCGGCTTCCCAGTCCGAGGCGAATCGAGTCGCCCGCGGGCGACGTAAAACGAAAGGTGAAACAATGACTGTTTCCAAAGAGCGCAAGGCGGAGCTGACTGCCCAGTTCGGTAACACCCCGGTCGACACCGGTAACCCCAAGGTTCAGGTCGCCATCCTGTCCGAGCGCATCAAGGAGCTGACCGAGCACATGAAGTCCCACCAGAAGGACTTCCACACCCGTCGCGGTCTGCTCATGCTCGTCGGCCGTCGTCGTCGTCTTCTCTCCTACATCAAGAAGAACGACATCGTCGAGTACCGTGAGCTCATCAAGGCTCTGGGCATCCGCGACAACATCCAGTAGGATTTGTACATGCTAAGAGCGTCCTGCGCAGCGGGGCGCTCTTTTTGTGTAAGGGCGTGAACAATCACGCTCTGAAGCGTGGCGGGGGCAGGGGGCCCGCGTCACATGAGAAGCCCGCAGGCAAGGGGCCTGTGGGGTAAAGGAGAACAATGACACTCGTATCCAAGACCTTTGAGCTGTACGGCAAGACCTACACCTTTGAGTCGGGCGAGCTTGCCAAGCAGGCTACCGGCGCGTGCCTGGTCAAGCAGGGCGACACCACGATGCTCGACACCGTGGTCGTCTCCAAGGAGCGCAAGAACTACGACTTCTTCCCGCTGACCGTCGACTTCAACGAGAAGATGTACGCCGCCGGCCGCATCCCGGGTGGTTACCTCAAGCGTGAAGGCCGTCCCAGCGAGAAGGCCACGCTTACCGCGCGCATGATCGACCGTCCGATTCGCCCGAGCTTCCCGGACGGCTTCCGCAACGAGGTGCACATCGTCGCCACCTCGCTCGTCGCCGACCAGGTCAACCCCTTCGACGTCATCAACGTCATGGGTGCCTCTCTGGCCATGACGCTTGGCGGCGTGCCCTTCGAGGGCCCGCTTGCCTGCGTGCGCATCGGCCGCAACGTGGAGACCGGCGAGTTTATCGTCAACCCCACCTATGAGGAGCGCGAGAACTCCGACCTGGACCTGGAGCTGGGCGGCTCTGCCGACTTCATCTCGATGGTCGAGGCCGGCGCCGAGGAGATCTCCGAGGACGACATGCTCGCCGCCATGAAGTTTGGCCAGGAGGCCCTTGCTGCCTTCTGCCAGGCTCAGGACGAGTTCGTCGCCGAGTGGGAGCAGGTCAACGGCCCCATCGTCAAGAAGGAGTACCCGCTCGACCAGCCCGTCGAGGAGGTCCAGGAGCGCATCTTTGCCCACTACGATGAGATGGCTGCCGCCCTTCGTGACGCCGATAAGCTCTCCCGTATCGGTAAGGTCGAGGCTCTGAAGGAGTCCATCCGCGCCGAGTTCACCGAGGAGGAGCAGGCCGCTTGGGAGCGCGAGATCCCCGTGGCGCTCAAGAAGCTCGAGAAGAAAGCCATGCGCACCATGGTCGTCGAGACTGGCGAGCGTGTCGACGGCCGTGCCGCCGATGAGATTCGTCCCATCATGGTGAAGGACAACTACCTGCCGCTCGTTCACGGCTCCGGCCTGTTCCAGCGCGGTCAGACCCAGGTGCTCTCGGTTCTTTCGCTCGGCATGCTCAACGAGGGCCAGCGTCTGGATACCATCGAGCCCACCGAGGGCAAGCGCTACATGCACCACTACAACTTCCCGCCGTTCTGCACCGGCGAGACCGGCCGCATGGGCAGCCCCAAGCGCCGCGAGATCGGCCATGGCAACCTGGCCGAGCGCGCCCTGCTTCCGGTGCTCCCCGACGAGAACGAGTTCCCCTACGCCATCCGCGTCGTCTCCGAGGTTATGGAGTCCAACGGCTCCTCTTCGATGGCTTCGACCTGCGGCTCCACGCTCGCCCTTATGGACGGCGGCGTGCCCATTAAGCGCCCGGTCTCCGGTATCGCCATGGGCTTGATCCAGGAGGAGGGCAAGACCGTGGTCCTGTCCGACATCCAGGGTCTCGAGGACTTCCTGGGCGACATGGACTTTAAGGTCACCGGCACCACCGAGGGCATCACCGCCCTCCAGATGGACAACAAGGCCACCGGCCTCACCTTCGACATCTTGGCCCGCGCCCTGCAGCAGGCCAAGGAGGGTCCCGCCTTCATTCTGCAGAAGATGCTCG